>CAZCJI010000023.1:0-16015 GCA_964498625.1 uncultured Rhizobium sp. | reverse complement strand
TCCGCACCGCGCGCGCAATCCAATTCCTGCAATGGCAGCGTTCGTGACGCGGCTGTCGTCGCATGTGCTCGACAAAGGCACCGACCATTTCGAGCCATCGACCTTGTCGTTCACCACTGTCGATGTCGGCAACCCGGCCGCCAATGTGATCCCTGCGGAAGTGCGCGCGACCTTCAACATCCGCTTCAACGATGCGCATTCCACGGAAACGCTGAAGCACTGGATCGAAGGCGAAGCCAAGGCCGTCAAAGCCGACACGGATTGCGAGATTGACCTGCGTTTCACCGTCGGCGGCGATGTCTTCCTCACCAGGCCTGGCAGCTTCACCGATCTGGTTTCCAAGGCCGTGCAGCGCGCGACCAACGCCGCGCCGGAATTCTCCACCACCGGCGGCACGTCGGATGCGCGGTTCATCCGCGCCCATTGCCCGGTCGCGGAGCTGGGCCTTCCCGGCACCACGATGCACAAGGTCGATGAATGCGTGCCGGTCGCGGAGATCACGCGCCTCTCCGACATCTATCTCACGATCCTCCAACACTACTTCGCAAACCCACCACAATGAGCGACGCCGCCATCGGCATCTTCGACTCCGGCATGGGCGGGCTCACGGTGCTGCGCGCGCTGATGGCGCGGCTGCCGCACGAGCGCTTCATCTATCTCGGCGATACGGCGCGACTGCCCTATGGCACCAAGAGTCCCGACACCGTGACGCGCTATGCCGTGCAGGCGGCGGGTGCATTGGTCAGACGGAAGATCAAGCTGCTGGTCATCGCCTGCAACACGGCATCTGGTGTTGCGCTCGGCGCGTTGCAAGAGGCATTCGCGCCGTTACCTGTGATCGATGTGATCGGTCCCGGCGCGCGTGCCGCGCTGGCCGCATCGCCATCCGGTCCTATTGCGGTGATCGCGACCGAGGCAACGGTGAAGGCGCAGGCTTATGTGCGCGCGATCCATGCGCAATCGGCCGACGTGCCCGTGACGCAGCAGGCATGTCCGCTGTTCGTGTCGCTGGCGGAAGAAGGGCTTGTGGAAGGCGAGATCGCAGAGCTTGTGGCGCAGCGTTATCTCGCGCCCGTGCTGGCACAGAAGCCGCATGCGATGGTGCTCGGCTGCACGCATTATCCGGCGCTGAAAGCAACGATCGGCAAGGTCGCGGGTCGCAGCGTGAAGCTGGTCGATAGCGCGGAGACGACAGCCGAAGAAGTCGAACGCCAGCTGAAAGCGCTGAACCTGTTGCGCCGCTCAGGCGATACGCCGGTGCATCATTTTCTTGCCACCGACGCGCCGGAGCGGTTCGAACGCGTGGGGCAGATATTCTTAGGCCAGAAGATCGATCCGGCGTCGATCGAACTGGTCGATCTTCAGTAACCTGCCTACCCTCACCCTTCGACAAGCTCAGGGTGAAGGTTTGTAATGACCCTCATGCTGAGCCTGTCGAAGCATGAGGATCGGCGAGGCTCAGTAATCCACGCGCACGAGATAAAGCCCGTCCGGCGGCGCGACGGGGCCGCACCCGCTGCGTTCCTTCGCATCCCGCGCGCGCTCCATATCGCGGCGCGACCACTTGCCTTCGCCGACGAGCTTCAAGCTTCCCACCATCGAGCGCACCTGGTTGTGCAGGAAGGAGCGCGCCGACGCATTGACATGCACTTCTTCGCCCACACGTGACACATCGAGGCGATCAAGCGTCTTAACCGGCGATTTCGCCTGACACTCCGCGGCGCGGAATGTGGTGAAATCGTGATGGCCGACCAGCGCCTGCGCCGCGTGATGCATCGCCTCGGAATCGAGATCGCGTACGACGTGCCAGACGTGACCGTCATCCAGCGCGGGCGGCGCGCGGCGCGTGAGGATGCGATAGAGATAATGCCGCGCGGTCGCGGAGAAGCGCGCATGGAAGTCCGCATCCACGATCCGCGCCTCGAGCACGACGGCCGGCTGTGGTCTCAAGAAATGATTGAGCGCATCGCGGACCTTGTCCGGCGTGAATTCCTTTGCCAGATCGAAATGCGCGACCTGACCCAGCGCATGCACGCCGGCATCGGTGCGGCCCGCGCCTGTGACGGTGACACGCTCGCCGGAGAGATTGAAGATTGCCTCCTCCAGCGCGCCCTGCACAGAGGCGCCATTGTCCTGCCGTTGCCAGCCGACAAACGGCGCGCCGTCATATTCGACCGTGATGCGGTAACGCATCAGCCAAGCACCGTGCCACGCGGAAGTGCAAAGCCGCGCAGCAATTCCTCGGCCGTCATCACCGATTTGCCGGCGCGTTGGAGACGGACAAGGCGTAACGCGCCATCGCCGCAGGCCACGGTGAGCTTGTCATCGATCAGTGTGCCCGACGCGCCGCTGCCGGAAACCGGTTCGGCATAGAGAATCTTCAGCCGTTCACCCTTCACCTCGCACCACGCGCCGGGTGCGGGTGAGAGACCACGAATAAGACAATCGATCTCGTGCGCGGGTTTCGTCCAGTCGATGCGCGCTTCTTCTTTCAGGATTTTCTTCGCATAGGTCGCGCCATCCGCGGGCTGCGGTTGCTCCGTGATAGAACCGCGTTCGAGCGCTGACAGCGCCCGCACCATCAGATCGGCGCCAAGTCGCGCGAGTTCGTCGTGCAGCTCGCCATAGGTCTTGCGGCCGACAGGCGTGCGTTCGGCCATCAGCACCGGGCCGGTGTCGAGACCCTCTTCCATGCGCATGACCATGATTCCGGTCTCAGTATCGCCCGCCATGATCGCGCGCTGTATCGGCGCGGCGCCGCGCCAGCACGGCAGAAGCGAGCCGTGGAGATTGAAGCAGCCGAGCTTCGGCGCATCGAGGATCGGTTTCGGCAGAAGCAGACCATAAGCCACGACAATCGCTGCATCGATCGCGAGCGCGCGGAACAATTCCTGTTGCTCCGCATCTTTCAACGTCACCGGCGTGCGGACTTCCAGCCCCGCACCGAGCGCAAATTTGTGAACCGGCGATGGATCGGTGCCGAGGCCGCGCCCCTTCGGTCGCGGCGGCTGCGAATAGACGGCGGCGACGTCGTGACCCTGCGCAACCAGTTCGGCGAGCGTGGGCACCGCGAAATCCGGCGTGCCCATGAATGCGAGGCGGAGCGTCATTGGCCCTCGCCCTTCGACAGGCTCAGGGTGAGGGCCAACCCCTCATGCTGAGCTTCCTTCATCCCGAGCCCGTCGAGGGACGAAGCATGAGATCAGCCCGCTTCCTGAAGGCGTTTTGCTTTCTGGAGCTTCTTCAGAACCATCGAGCGCTTGAGCTTGGACAGATGATCTATGAACAGCACGCCTTCGAGATGATCCATCTCGTGCTGCAGGCAGGTCGCCAGCATCCCGTCGGCTTCGAGCACCTGCGTGTTGCCGTCGCGGTCGAGATATTCGGCCTTGATGCGCGCGGGGCGTTCGACATCATCCCAGATCTCCGGCACCGACAGACATCCTTCCTCGAACACCGCCATCTCTTCCGAGGCCCAAAGTATCTTCGGATTGATGTAGGCGCGCGGATTTTTGTTTCCGGATTTCTGGTCGAGGTCCATCACGATCACACGCTTCGGAACGCCGATCTGCACCGCGGCAAGACCGATGCCATCGGCCTCGTACATTGAATCCGCCATGTCGTCGATCAGGCGGCGAATCTCGTCATCGACTTTGTCGACATCTTTCGAGACCGCTTTGAGACGCGGATCGGGCGCGGTAAGGATGGGGCGGATGGTCATGGGCGGGAAATAGGCGACGCCCTCGCCCCGGTCAAGAGAATGCAGGAAAGCCCATGGATTTTGCCTACCTTATCCTTGCCGCCGCGCTGATTGTCGCCGCAGCGATCGTGGCGTTTGCGTTGCGCAGGCCCGCTGTGCCGGTTGTGGAACCGCCGAAACCCGATCCGCGGCTCGACACGGTGATCGCGGCGCAGGGCGGCATCACGGAGCGTTTCCAACAGACGCTGGAAGCGCAGGCGCAATTGCAGAAGACCATGGCCGAGCGCATCGACGCGCTGAACGCCAGGCTCAACGAGAATTTACAGGCGCAGACCGAGAAGACCTCTGAGACTTTGGGCAAGATCGGCGAGCGGCTGAACACCATCGACGAAGCGCAGAAGAACATCGCCGGACTTTCGCAGCAGGTCACGTCGCTGCAGGACATATTGTCCGACAAGCAGCAGCGCGGCGCCTTCGGTCAGGAACGCATGGAAGCGATCATCGCCGACCAGCTTGCGCCAGCGCTCTATGAATTCCAGCACACACTGTCCAACGGATCGCGGCCCGACTGCGTCATTCGTCTTCCGAACGTGAAGGCGGTGGTCGTGGTCGATTCCAAATTCCCGCTCGAAGCATTCGAGGCGCTGCGCGTCGCCAGCGACGACGAGCGCCGGGGCGTGGCGGCGAGGCTGCGCACCGACATCCAGAAACATGTCGGCGACATCGCCACGAAATATCTTATCCCCGGCGAGACGCAGACGCCGGCGCTGATGTTCGTGCCGTCGGAATCGATCTATGCCGAGCTGCACATCAACTTCTCCGACCTGGTGCAGAAGGCGCGGCAGCAGAACGTGGTGATCGTGTCGCCGCATATCCTGATGCTCGCGGTCAACACTATCCAGACGCTGATGCGCGATTCCAAGATGCGCGAGCAGGCGCATGAAATCCAAAAGGAGGTGGGCGCACTCTTGAAAGATGTGCGGCTGCTGGCCGACCGCGTCGGCGAGTTGCGCACGCATTTCGAACGCACGTCGAAGGATATCGGCGAGATCGAAAAGCCGATGGGGCGCATCGTGTCGCGCGCCGGGCGGATAGAGGCCGTGGAGCTTGCGCCGCCAGACGCCGCGCCTTCTCTGCCAAAACCTTCCTGAGCTTCACGAACAGCAAAGCGCGGCGGATCAGGATGCGTGCGGGCCTGAGTACCGCCCTGATTTCCTTGCGCAGCGCGAGCGTCTCGGCCGCATAGCGCCCATGTTTCATCCGGTTGGTATTGCCGAACGGTGCGCCGCGCTTGCCTCCGGTACGCTTGCCCAATTGAACCTCATCTTTTCGAGGGGGGTACCCCCTCTGGCCTCTTTCTCCGCAGCACAATCGCTCGTGCCGCGCGGGCGTATTATCGGCCCGTTTGGGCGCTGTTCGATAAGTTAGCGGCAAAATCTCTTAAGTGTCTGAGGCCACACGACGATCCGGAGACATCGCCGGCGATGGTGCTGTGTCGTTAAAATTGCGCGGATAGCTTTCGTCACTCTCTAATCCGAACATGCGACGGTCCCGGCCGGCATGCCACTTCAGACAACCACTTCGCGCCCGGCATTCGGACGCCGCGTTGCGCCGCAAGCGGCGCCCGCCGCACCCGAACCTCCCGCGCGTGCCGCCGAAGCCATAGCGGAGACACCAATCGCAACCGCGATCACGGCGGACACGCCAGAACAGGTACCTGTCGATCAGGAATTGCAGGCGTGGAAAGACGCCCGCGGCAGCCAGTTCAAAGTTCCATGGTCGCAGGTCTATCTGATGGCGTCGCTGTGTTTCGGCATCGCGTCGTTCGTCCTGCCGGATTCGGTGAATGACGGCGTGGACTACCTGCTGTGGGCCCTGATGGCGATGAGCGCCTATGCCTGGTTCACGACGCGGAAGAAGAAGGCCGAAAGCAAGGAGATTGTTGCGGTCTGACGTCCCATGAAGGCACGTTTCGAGCCGCAAAAACCCGGCCGATTGACGCAAAATTAAACTTGCTGGCTCTAAAAAGTCCCGACCGAGCGCCTTGCGCCGAGGAACCCGTCGTGCCGTCCGAGCCGCTCATCCGTCCGCGTTATTCGCTCGTCATTCCGCTCTACAATGAAGAGCCCGTTCTGCCGCATCTTTTCGCGGCACTCGACGGCCTTCTCGCGCGCATGGACGCAGCCACGGAGATCGTTCTCGTCGATGACGGCAGCCGCGACCGCAGCGCCGAACTGGCGGCAGCGAAGTGCCGTATCGACAACCGCTATCGCCTCGTCGAGCTCTCCCGGAACTTCGGTCATCAGATCGCGATCACCGCCGGCATGGACCGCGCTTCCGGCGATGCCGTGATCGTGATGGACGCGGACCTTCAGGATCCGCCCGAGGTCGTCCTCGAACTCATCGCGAAATGGAAAGAAGGCTATGACGTCGTCTACGCACAGCGCCGCGAGCGCGAGGGCGAGAGCTGGTTCAAACGTGTCAGCGCGCGGCTCTTCTACCGCCTGATCGCGCATCTGTCTTCCGTCGATATTCCACGCGACACCGGCGACTTTCGCCTTGTCGATCGCAAGGTGATCGAGGCCTTCGGGCAAATGCGCGAGCACGACCGTTTCGTGCGCGGCATGTTTGCCTGGATGGGGTTCAAACAGACCGCCGTTACCTTCGATCGCCGCGCGCGCGAGGCCGTAACCACGAAATATCCATTGCGCAAAATGATCGCGCTCGCTTTCAACGGCATCGTCGGGTTCTCCGATGCGCCGTTGCGCTTAGCCCTCTGGGTTGGAACAGCGGTGTCGATGCTCGCGATGCTCTATGGCGTCTATGTCGTCGGCCTCTGGCTCAGCCATGACGCAAGCCTGGTGCCCGGATGGAGTTCCACCATCGTCATCGTCGCACTGCTCTCGGGCGTGAACATGCTGATGACGGGTCTCATGGGGCTTTATGTCGGGCGCATCTACAATGAGGTCAAAGGCCGTCCCTTGTATTTCGTTCGCGAGGAGCAGCCGCAGGAGATTTTCGCGGGGGAAGAAACACCGTTCGAGCCTCTGGCGAAACTGAGACGGAGCTTCCCGGACGCGCCGCAAGAAAGACGCCGCGCGTGAGCGGGGGAAGCCTTGCGGTCTCGCAAGCGGATCGAACAGAAAGCACCTCTCGCATCGGCGTCTGGATCGTGCCCGCGCTAGCCTTGGTCACCAGCGCGATCTTGCGTTCCTTTCAATATCTGAATGCGGACGTCTCCTGGGATCTGATGCTGGACGACAAGATCCTCGGCGGCGCAAAACCCTACCGCGACTTTATCGAGGTCAATCCGCCGGCAACGTTCTGGCTTTACATGCCCGCGTCATGGGGCGGCCGCATGTTGGGGATTACGCCAGAATTTCTGGTCAGTTTTCTCGTGTTCTCCGCGACTGTTGCAAGCATTTGGTTCAGCGGCCGGATACTCGGCAAAGCCCGTCTGCTGCGCGAAGAAGACCTCCCCGCCGCGGCGACAGCGGCCATACTCGTTCTGCTTGCGCTTCCGTTCTACGCGTTTGGCGAACGCGATCATATCGCGCTCATCGCGATGCTTCCCATGCTTTGCGTTTACGCGGCGCGTGCATCTTCGGGACCGTGCAGCATCAAACAAGCAATTCTCGCGGGCGCCAGTGCCGGAATCGCAGTTGTGATAAAATTCTATTTTGCGCTGGCGCTGTTGCTGCCGTTTCTGTTTGTGTTGTGGCGGCAGAGGCGAGACATCGGCCGGGCCATGCGGCTGACTCTATCGCCGGAAAATCTGACGGTAGCTGGCATTGCAGCCGTTTATCTTGCGATCGTGTTCGTCGCCTATCCCGATTTCAATCGCACGATCCTGCCACTTGTCCTGACAGTATACGTCCCAGCGAGCGCGCCCGTCGTCGAGCGACTTATGTTCTCCTGCGTGTTGCTGTGGATCGCAGGCGCCGGTGTCGCTGTTCTGGCCGCGCGAAAGAAAATCTTCGGTCCCCTGCCGATGACATTGCTGCTGGCTTCCCTTGGCTATGCCTGCGCGTCCGCCATCCAGGGAAAAGACTGGGCCTATCACGGCTATCCCGCAGTGGCCCTCATCGTGCTGGTGTCGGGATGGCTGCTGCTTCAACACGCCCGCGAAATTGCCAAACCGGCAGCCTGGACGGCCATGCTATTCTATAGCGCTGTGCTCGCGGCGTCCGCGACCTGGTTCGCCCAACATGACGACATCAAGGGTTTGCGGAGCGCGGTTGCCGATCTCGCGCCGCCGCACCCGAAACTCATCGCCGTGACGGACAACATGCAGATCGTCTATCCGCTTGTTCGCGAGGTCGGCGCAAATTGGGTGGGCCGCACAGCTAGCCAATGGATTCCGACCTTCGCGGACTACATTCACGATCACCGGCACCCGGACGCGGACGCGACATCGAAGATCGAGACATACGTCGCCCTGAACCGGGCGTGGCTCACCGAGGATATCCGTACAAACCGCCCCAACGTGATCCTCATCGATGGCAAGCGGCAACACGCATCGGCTTTTTCCAACCCCGCAATACGCGCCGAACTGGCGCATTATCGCAACGCACGGACCGTCGGTGACGTGGAGATATGGCTTCGCGTTCCCGGCTGATCAAAGCCCCCGCCGCGCCTTGAACGCGGCACTCAGCGTTCCCTCGTCGAGATAATCGAGTTCGCCACCGACAGGAACGCCGTGCGCGAGGCGCGTGACCTTCACGCCCGAGGGGCCAAGCGTATCCATCAGATAATGCGCGGTGGTCTGGCCTTCGACGGTGGCATTGACGGCGAGGATCACTTCATCGACCCCCTCGCCCACGCGCTTCATCAGCGACGCGACATTCAGCTTCTCCGGCGTCACGCCATCGAGCGCGCTGAGCGCGCCGCCGAGCACATGATATTTGCCGCGGAACACGCTGGCACGCTCGAGCGCCCAGAGATCGGCGACATCCTCCACCACGCATAATACATGGCTATCGCGTTTGGGATCGCGGCAGAGCGAACAGGGATTGGTGGTGTCGAGATTGCCGCAGGTATCGCACACACGGATCGCGCTCGCGGCCTCGCGCATCGCCGCACCCAAGGGTTCGAGCAGCGCCTCGCGCTTTTTCAGCAGGGTCAGCGCCACGCGCCGCGCCGAGCGCGGGCCGAGCCCCGGCAGTTTCGCCAGAAGCTGGATCAGACGCTCGATTTCGGGACCCGCGGAATAACTCGCCATCGCTATCGTCTAGCAGGCGCGCGAAAACCTTGCCAAGGTTGTTTTGGAGGAGTGTCCATGCCGGATTCGCATCCACCGAAACGCCTTCTCACCGTGCCGCAGCCGATCGACGCCATCCTCGATCCCGAGCACGATCTGGAGAATCGCATCCTTTCGCAGCTCGGCCCCGACACGCAGTTGATGGTGGGCGACAATCCGGCGCTGCCGAAGATGCCGGAGCGGCCGACAATCCTCGATTTCTTTCGTCTGCGGTTCCGAAAGCTCGCCGTCAATCACATGCTGCAAAGCGCCCGCAATGCGCGCAAGGCCGGGCACAATGACAAGATCGTGCTCGCATGTCTTCTGCACGACGTTGCGCTCGGCGGACTGATCCGCGCCGATCACGGCTACTGGGGTGCGCAGATGATCGCGCCCTATGTCGACGAGGAAGTTTTCTGGGCGGTAAAGCACCACCAGTCGCTGCGCTATTTCGCCGATCCCGATGTGAATTACGAGTATCCGGTCGCCTATGTCCGGTTCTGGGGTGCGGACTACAAAATCCCGGATTACCTGACGCGCGACTACGAGGCCGCGCGTCAGCATCGCTGGTATGGCAGCGCGCGGGCGATCACCTTGTTCGATCTCTATTCGTTTGAAGAGAATGTGGAGATCGATCCCGGCGAGTTCGAGGATGTGGTCGGCCGCCACTTCAAGCAGCCGGTGGAAGGATTGGGCTTCGACAATTCGCCGGTCGCGCATATGTGGCGCAGCATCATCTGGCCGACGAATTTTCTTTAAGCGTCGTCGTCCGGCATCGGCGCCGCAACCGTTTCGTCTTCGGCCACCGCATCGCGCACCGCGACGATCTCGGACCCCGGGAAACGGTCGAGCACCGCGCGCACCAAGGGCTGCTGCATCACGATCTCCAGCCGTGCGGCTTTGGCAGAACGCTTCTGCTCCGCAATCGTGGGTTCGCCGCCTTCGCGCGCGATGGAGACCGACCACGGCATGCCGGTCCAGTCTTTCAGCTTCTGTTTCAGATCGCCGGCGAGCGTGTTTGGCGCGCGCGGGCTGGGGCGGAATTCGAAGATGCCCGGCTCCAGACGCACAAGATGGACGTCATTCTCCAGATGCACTTTCAGAACCGACGCGCCGTTCTGCGCCGCGAGCGCCGCGACATCTTCGAGCGTGCGCAGCGCCGGCACATGCGCAACGTCTGCCGCGAGCGCAGGCGCGCGCATTTGTAACGCGGTCTCCCTCTCCCCCATTTTGGGGGAGAGGATTGGGGTGAGGGGGCTCATAGCGCGCGGTCTTCCCCCCTCACCCTTGCCCTCTCCCCCGGTTCCGGAGGAGAGGGAAGAACGCGAGGCGGGAGGATTGTCCAAAAGATCGCGCACGAGTTTGTCGGTCGGCGGAAGATCGGCGGCATACGACAAACGGATCAGTGCCATCTCGCACGCCGCGATCGGGCGCGTCGCGTCGCGCACTTCGATCAGACCCTTCAGAAGCATCTGCCAGGCGCGCGTCAGTGCCGCGACCGGCAGCTTGCCCGCCATCTCCGCCGCGCGGCGGCCTTCCGAACTCGACCCATCGAAGAAACCTTCGGCATTGGGCGCGACTTTCACGCGGGTGAGGAAATGCGTCGTCTCCAAAAGATCCTGCATCACCGCCAGCGGATCGGCGCCACGGTCATAGAGTTCGTTCAGGTCTGCCAGCGCTTCGGCGAGTTTGCCGCCCATCAACTTCTCGAACAGATCGAGGATGCGCCCGCGGTCGGCGAGGCCGAGCATGCCCCGCACCATCTCCGCCGTGATCGTGCCTTCGTCGCCATGGGCGATGGCCTGATCGAGCAACGAGAGCGAGTCGCGCGCGGAGCCTTCCGCAGCGCGCGCGATCAGCGCCAGCGCTGCGTCCTCGATCTTCACGTTCTCTTTTTCGGAGATCGTTTTCAGCAATCCGGCTAGCTCGGCGGACTCGATGCGGCGCAGATCGAAACGCTGGCAACGCGACAGCACCGTCACCGGCACTTTGCGGATTTCGGTGGTGGCAAAGATGAACTTCACATGCGGCGGAGGCTCTTCGAGCGTCTTGAGCAACCCGTTGAACGCGTTCTTCGACAGCATATGCACTTCGTCGATGATGTAGACCTTGTAGCGTGCCGATGCCGGGGCATAGCGCACGCCTTCGATGATCTCGCGAATATCCTCGATGCCGGTGCGCGAGGCGGCGTCCATTTCCTGCACGTCGATATGGCGGCTCTCGGCAATGGCGATGCAGGGCTCGCACACACCACAGGGATCAATGGTCGGCGCGGTGCGCTTACCGTCGGGCCCGATGCAGTTCAGCGCACGCGCGATGATGCGGGCCGTCGTCGTCTTGCCCACGCCGCGTACGCCGGTGAGCATGAAGGCATGGGCGATGCGCCCGGTCGCGAAGGCGTTGGACAGCGTCTTGACCAGCGCCTCCTGCCCGATCAGGCCGGTGAAATCCTGCGGGCGGTATTTGCGCGCCAGAACGCGGTAAGCCTCCGCTTTCTTTGGCGTGGCAATGTCGAGGCCGAGACCGGGTTCCTGATCCATGCCGCGAGTATAGCAAGCGGCCCGGCGCGGTCGCGCGGAATCCGGCAAGATGTTTGTGGAAAGGTGCCAAAGAATTGGTGGAAGCCGGCGACCCGCGTCGGATTCGGTATGGCTGCTCCGTTCCCGGCCTGACCAGGTTAGCGAGCGGCGCGCCCACCGGCTTCCGGGCGGGGATATAGGACGTGGGAAAAAGAATTGCGAGTCGGGATTGTTGCGTTCCGGCCCGGTCGGTCTAGCCTGCGGGCAAGAGATATTCCATCAGGCTCCTCATGATCCCCTTCACCGGCAATCCGCTCGACCGCGCGAGCGAGAAACGCAGCGACGCGGCATGGATAGACGCAAAACGGCGCGATCCGTCGTCCCTCATGATGCCGGTGTGGCGGTTGCAGCCCTTTCTGATCGGCGATCAGAAGAACAATCAGCCCGCAGAACTCGGGCTGTTCCGCCCGGGCCTGTGCGAGAGCATGGCGGCGGCAGATGCGCCGTCCATTTTCCTGGGGCTGGAAGGCGAGCGTGCGCTCTTTGCGCTCGATGTCTCGGCCGCGAACGATCCGGAGAACAGCGGACCGCTTGCGGGCTTCGGCCGCTTTGTCGAAGCACGCGCGTCGGCGATGGCGCTGCCGCTGAAAGACGCCGCGATCATGGGCCAGGCGAAAGCAATGATCGACTGGCACAACCGCCATGGGTTCTGCCCGAATTGCGGCGTGCGCACGCAGCTTGCCGATGCCGGGTATCGCCGCCATTGCGAGGCGTGCGGCGCGGATCATTTCCCGCGCACCGATCCGGTGGTGATCATGCTCGGCATTCACGGCGATGCGTGCCTGGTCGGCCGCAACAAACGCTTTCCGGGTAATTTCTATTCCGCGCTCGCAGGCTTCATGGAACCCGGCGAGACCATCGAGGAGGCGGTGCGCCGCGAATTGATGGAAGAAGTAAATCTGAAGGTAGGTCACGTGCGCTATGTCGCCACGCAGCCCTGGCCGTTTCCGTCCTCGCTGATGATCGGATGCCTCGCGGAAGCCGAGAGCCGGGATTTCAAACCGGACGGCGAAGAGATCAGCGATGCGCGCTGGCTCACGCGCGACGATGCGAAGCGCTTGATCGCGGGCGAGCGCATGGCGGACATCGCGGTACCACCCGCCATCGCCATCGCCCATCACCTCATCAAGGCGTGGGCATCTGAGTAGTCTTCCGCCATGAACTTGAAACAGCGCCTTGAAGCCATCGAAGCAGACATCTCGCTGCTCGCATTCGACGCAATCGCAAACGCCGCAAACGCGCCACTTCAGATGGGCGGTGGCGTTGATGGCGCGATCCGCCGCAAAGCCGGCATCGAAATGGAAAACGATCTGCGGAAGATAGGGCGTTGTGCGCCTGGCGACGCCATCATCACCAAAGGTTACAGGCTCGCCGCGAAGCATGTGATCCACACCGTGGCGCCGATGTGGAACAGCGGACACAGCGAAAAGCAAAAGGATGAATTGCTGGCCTCCTGTTACGGCAACGCCCTTAGGCTCGCGTCGGAAAACGGCCTGCTAACGATCGCATTTCCGGCCATTGGCACCGGCATCTATGGCTGGCCGCCGGACCGCGCTTCGCAGATCGCGTTTTCGACAGTGGTGAATCACCTGCGATTCAATGCGTTGCCGGAGCGCGTAATTTTCTGCTGTTTCAGCCGATCCGATCTCGACCGGTACCTCACGCTAATACATAGTCCTGATGCCTGACTAAACCACGGCCTCGTTGGCGGAGTAGCTACGGCATCTCCGCGCGGAAGGGATGCGCCGGATAGACGCCCAAAACCGTGAGCTTCGAGGTGAAAAACGAAAGCTCCTCCAGCGCGCGGCGCACGTTTTGCTGATCGGGATGGCCTTCGATATCGGCGTAGAACTCGGTCGCGTTGAATGAACCGCCAAGCTGATAGGACTCGAGCTTTGTCATGTTCACACCGTTGGTCGCGAACCCGCCCAGCGCCTTGTAGAGTGCGGCCGGAATGTTCTTCACGCGAAACAGGAACGTCGTGATGATCGCGCGCCCGTCATTCGGCGCATCGTCGTCCTGACCGCCGACGATCAGAAAGCGCGTCATGTTGTGCGGCTCGTCCTCGACATCGGCGCGCAACACATCGAGACCGTAGAGTTCGCCCGCCAGCGACGAAGCGATGGCGGCACATTTCGGATCGCCCAGTTCCGCGACATGCTTCGCGCTGGCAGCGGTGTCGTACCATTCGCGCTCGATGAGTCCGAACTCCTTGATGATCTTCTGGCATTGGCCGAGCGCCGGACGCTGGCTGTAGACCTCTTTGACATCCGGGAGCTTCGCGCCTTTGAGGCCGAGCAACTGATGGCGCACACGATGGAAATGCTCGCCGACGATGAAGAGATCGTTCTTCTCCGCCGAGGCGTGCCCCTTCACCGGCCGTCCGAAATGGCGCACCAGCAGATGCGTGTCGGCGATGCGGCCATAGACAGAATTCTCCACCGGCACGATGGCCAGGTCGGCCTCGCCTTGGCGCACCGCTTCGAGCGCGGAGTCGAAGGTCTGGCGCGGCAGCGCCGTCGCATGCGGCACAGCCTCGCGCGCCGAGAGATTGGCGTAGGCGCCCTGCTCGCCCTGGAAGGCAATCGTCTTTGCGCGCGCGATCAAAGACGCCATGTCATGTCCCTTGGCGCGAAATGATCTCGCGTGCCTTTCTCAAATCTTCCGGCGTGTCGACGCTGAGCGGCACCTCGCGCACGCGCGCGACCGCGATCGTCATGCCGGCTTCGAGGGCGCGCAGCTGTTCGAGCTTCTCGCGCGTCTCCAGCGGCGACGGCGGAAGCATGACGAACCGCGTGAGTGCGTCGCGCGTATACGCGTAGATGCCGATATGATGGAACAGCGGCCCGTCGCCATGCGGCGCGCGCGCGCGGGTGAAATAAAGCGCGCGGCCATGCTCACCTCCCGCATCCCACGCCACCACGGGCTTGACGACATTGGGATTGTCGCGATCCGCCTCATCGTGGATTTCGGCCGCAAGCGTTGCGACATCCGCGCCTGTGGCATCGAGCGTCTCGGCGACCGCGCGAATATAAGACGGATCGAGCGCCGGCAGATCGCCCTGAAGGTTGACGACCACATCATGCGCGCCTCTGGGATCGACATCTTTCAGGGCGGCAAAAATGCGGTCCGAGCCGGACGGTAGGTTGGCGTCCGTCAGCATGGCGCGGCCGCCCGCCGCCTCGATCGCGTCCACGATCAGAACCTCCGCCGCCGCGACCACCACGGGGCCGAGGTCCGCAGCCACCGCCTGCTTCCAGACGCGCACGATCATGGGCAGGCCCGCGATATCGGCGAGCGGCTTGCCGGGCAGGCGTGTCGAGGCCATCCGCGCGGGGATCAGAACGATGGGTTTCATGGGGAAAAGCCGGGATTTCCTTGATTTATGCGACGCTTCGCCGCAATGACGCAATTGGGCGGACT
Source organism: uncultured Rhizobium sp. (assembly GCA_964498625.1). Classification (GTDB taxonomy): domain Bacteria; phylum Pseudomonadota; class Alphaproteobacteria; order Micropepsales; family Micropepsaceae; genus Rhizomicrobium. The sequence goes on along the minus strand of CAZCJI010000023.1, from coordinate 1,074 downwards.
TGTAATGTCGCCGCGATCCTTACACGGGTGCGGGCAGCGCCCTTTCATCGCGCGACGAGCGGAGCAGACCTTATGGATTCCTTCGAGTGGAACAAGATCGCCGGTGCGGTTCTGGGCACCCTGATCTTCGTCCTGGTCATCAAGTTCGCGACCGAAGCGGTGTTCGAGGTCGAGAAGCCCGCGAAGCCCGGCTATGTCGTGGAAGGCGTGACCGAAGAGGCATCGACCACCACCTCCAGCGCGCCGGTCGAAGAAGTCATTCCGGATTGGGGCACCGTCCTGCCGAAAGCCGACGCTGCCGCCGGCCAGAAGATCTCGGCGCGTTGCGAGCAATGCCACGATTTGTCGAAGGGCGGACCGAACAAGATCGGCCCGAATCTGTGGGGCGTGCTGGGCCGTCCGCGCGGCACGCATGAGGGCTTCTCGTATTCCGGCGCGATGACGGCCAGCCACGACGTCTGGTCGCTCGACAATTTCTTCAAGTTCATCAAATCGCCCGCGGCCTATGTGCCCGGCACGAAGATGAGCTTCGCCGGTATCAGCAGCGCGCAGGATCGCATCAACCTGGTCGCGTGGCTGCGCACGCAGGCCGACAATCCGCTGCCGATCCCGGCGCCGAAGCCGGCCGCCGCAGCGCCTGCGGCACCCACGCCGGCTGCTGGCGGGAAAGCGCCCGCGACACCGGCACCGGCAGGCGCCGCACCGGCGACACCAGCACCGGCGGCTCCGAAGAAGTCCTGACGCAGGCTTGATCGCAGCCAAGAAAGATTGGAGCGTGTCGCCATGAGCACGCGCCCCAATCTTCTCATGGTCGTTCCCATCGCATGGTCGCCGCTGTGGCTGCCCTGGCTGAGCGAAGCCAATCTGAATGTCTTCCTGCACGGGCGCGATGAGTACAAGCTTGAAGATATCGACTATGTGCTGAGCTTTAGGCCACCGCCGGGGTTTCTGAAGACGCTGCCGAATCTGAAAGCGATCTATTCGCTCGGCGCCGGCGTGGACGGCTTTCTCGCCGATCCGGAGTTTCCAAAACAGATCCCGCTGGTGCGCTTTGTCGATCCGCAGCTCTACACC
>CAZCJI010000022.1:0-16092 GCA_964498625.1 uncultured Rhizobium sp. | reverse complement strand
AGCAGGAAGCGCGGGTATATTCCTACGAGCGGGCCCATGATCACAATTTCAGCCTGCTCACGGTGGGCGCCGGTGGTCCCGGCTACAAAACCCGTATTCTCGAATACGACTGCGAATCTGTTTCGGGCTATGCCGGCGAACGCGTGGAGATGACCTTTCTTGAGGACACGATGCTTCCGCTCGGAAAAGCGATGATCTATCGGCCTCATCAGGACATTCACGTTCAACTGCCGCCGGAACAACCCTCGCTTTCCTTGAATCTTTTGATCGAGGAAAAGGAGATCGTCGAAAGACCCCAATATTTCTTCGATCTCACTGCAAAATCGCTCGTCATTATGAACGACAACGAAGTCGGGCGTCGCGTGAGCTTTTTGGAAGCTGTTGGACAGTTTGCAGATGAGGATTCTGTCTCTTTGCTATTCGACATCGCGCGCCAGAATGGCAATCCTCTCATCCGCGTTGCGGCACTGGATGCGATCCGCACGGGCTTTCCTGAACTGCAGCGTGAAATTGAGAAAATTGCAGAGGCCGACACTCACTCTTTGGTTCAGCATTCTCGATCACACTCTTAGAGAAATGATTGGCTCTTTTTTGTATCAGGCGGAGCGTCGGAACCCGCATAAACAAGCAAAAAATCACGGCCGTCATAGGAACAAATGATCAGCTCTAGTCAGCAGAATCTATTTCGAGCCCAAAGCCCCGATCAACGGAATAAGATGCGATTTATATCTGCGCCAGCTACCAATAGATTCTGTAAAAATGGGCATGCGAACCTGTTCCGAACTGGCGGTCCGGATAGCGCGGTCGTTTTCATAGTATCGCAAGCAGCCCGCTTCGAACGGAAGGCCAAGGTAGCGCAGCAGCCTTCGGATCTCGGCTTCCGGGTCGGCGACCAAATCCTCATAAACAATTCGATGAATGCGGCCGGGTAGCACAGTATCATAGTGCGCCATCAATTGCTGATAGTCGCGATAATAGCGACCCAGATCGGTGAGACTATAGCTGAAGGTGAACGCACGTGCGAAAAGCTGCTTAAAGTTCGCGAGACAACAGTCGAGTGGGTCGCGACGCACGTCGATGATCTTCGATTTGGGAAAGAGAAGGTGGATGAAGCCCGAAAAAATAAAATTGCTCGGCATTTTGTCGATAAAGTGGGGACGACCAAGGCGCCTGAACACCTGCGTTCCTCCCAGATATTCCAGCCCCATAGCCTCGAATGCTTGGGGGTCTAGGTCAAATAGCCCGCCTGGAAAGCCACCCTCCAAATTCGCGGCGATCGCCTGAACATTCGGCAATTCTCTTGTTCCTTCAATGGCCGAGTGGCTGGATAGGATTTGCTCCACTAGCGTTGATCCCGATCTGGGTAGTCCGACAATGAAGATTGGATCCGGCGCTTCGCAGCCGACAAGTGACCGCTTCTCGAAAAATTCCCGCGTGAACACCCTGCTCAAGCTGGCAAATTCACTGGTGGTGCGGTCCGCATCGTAGGTGACGATAGAACGCTGAAGCGCATTGGCTTTTTTAAAATGCGCGAACGCTTCCTCGTACAACCCCCCATCCTCGAACGTTTTTCCAAGACAAAAATGGAGCACAATACGATTCCGAGGGGGAAGGTCCGCACGCTTGAGTTTTTCTTGAATGGAGTCGATTTCGTCCGTGGAGAACCGGAATGTCTTCAGGTTCGAGAGGTTCCAATAGGCATCGGCAGCCTCCGGATTGAGGTTGATGACTCGCCGGTAGGCGGCGATGCAATCCTGTTGGCGTCCAGCCGCTCGCAGATCATTCGCATAGACCAGCCACGCCAAGTATTCATTCGGTGTCTCTGCCAAAATACCTTCATGGTATCGCAGGGCCGGCGAATAGTCGCCAACCTGACCCAGCACATAAGCCATCAGGCTTCGATAACTCACATTGTGCGGATCAGTTTGAAGAAGTATCTCTATTTGCCTTTTCGCTTGCGTCAGCTTGCCCACATTCACCAGAAACGTCGCATACCGATGTCGAGCCTCTGCGTAGTCGGGCGCCAGATCCAGACACCGCGAGAAAAACGACTCAGCGCTTCGGTGGTCGCCTTTGCGTAAAGTGAGTTCCGCCAGCAGCCTGAGCCCGTTCACGTCTGTGGAATGCCGGTCCAGATACCCACGTACCAGACGTTCCGCGAGGGCATAATCCTTTGCGCGGGCAGCCGAAGACGCTTCCTGAAGCTCCGGGGCGACAGCTGAAAAAGGCGTCTCGTGCAACGGCTTGCCATCCGGCTGTGGCCCCGCTGCAGACATTCCCGATTGCGAAGCCGGGTTATTTTCACCGCCTTTTTGCATCATCTGAAGAGCCTGCGAAGAAATTCCAATGGACTACAGCATGAATCCTTGGGCGCATCGCTATAGAAAGAGGCAATGGATCACAGCAACGATCAGCGTTATTTTGGGTGAGGGGCCGCACCGCGGCAAGGGGGAAGCGAGCAATGCCTTGGACATGGGATTTCATGACCATGATGTTTCGTGGACTTGGCGGCATCGCGGACAACATTGTTCAAGATGACGGTCCGTTCGGGCGAGGTATTTTTGCAGTCGATCCAACACGCGCCGTGCGCCTGCACGTCCCCAGGAATCTTCTGATCCCAGTTTCCGAAATCGAATTCGCGGGCGGCGTCATGAAAATAAAGCCCGACGCGGATATCGGAGAGCCGGAGCGAGTTTTCATCGAAAACTACTACGAAGCATTTTCCTGGGGAGGCGAAGGCCGTTTGGCAGCATTGAAGCACATAGAAGCCCTTGATAATTTGCCGGCGGACATGCGAGCTCTGTTGTCAAAAAGGTTTTCGCTTTCATCGCTCTTCGAACAGGGCTCGGCGAGCGAAAGGGCGGAGCGCTGGTTCCTTGCCAATCGAATGATCAACCTCAACGGCAAGGATTTTCTTATGCCGGTGATGGAGTTGCTCAATCATTCCCCTAACGGAGCCACGTACAGCCAAACTGACGGCCTCGCTATAGAAGGCCAGTTTTCCGGCGAAGTACTCGCGCAGTACAACGACGCCATAGACCCGCTGGGAATGTTTCATTCCTATGGATTTGCCAGCTCGGGGGGGATCTGCTTCAGCCTTCCGATAAAAGACGACCGGAGAGGCATCGTGATAGAGCGGTCGTTAAATCGCAGTTCCAAAATCGGCTCCGTCTCCGTTCCCAATTACGAGCTGGAATCGGGCACAGTAAAATTTTCCTGTGTGATGACTGGCAACGCAAAATTTCCAAGATTGTCGAAGGGAATATTTTGTCACGTGATGAAGGAAGCCGGTAAGGCAAAGCCGGATGAGATCTTTGATGCGCTGTTGCATGATAATAGAATAAAGTTCCTTGAACTTCTGGAAAAACTCGAATTGCATGAGGGAGGGCTGGTTCCGACCTTGAGAAAAATGGTGCGCTGTCAACTGGAAGCCATGTCCCATTGCGTCGGAACGCGAGAGGTTTAGCTCCCGGAAACTCGCCAATAGGCGCTCCCGTATCCGTTCATACCGATCGTGACGTCCAGCAGGCACCGAGAGCTTCTTTCAACGGATCCAACCACGGCTCGAAAAATCGCCAGTGCTCAACCGCGTCTGCGTGGATGCGTTTGCGCACCTGGTCGCCACTGGGGGTCCGGATATGGCGCGTGCTGTCATGGAATTGGAGGCAGTCGTTCTCAAACGGCAGTGCGAGATATTCCAGCAGTCGCTGGACTTCCGTCTCGAAATCATCGACAAGGCTTTCGTACCGGAGATGATGAATCTTGCCAGGCAAAACAGAATCGTAGTGTTCCATCAAGGCGACGTAATCTTTGTAGTAGCGGCCAAGGTCGGTAAGGCTGTAGGTGAAGGCCTGCCCCTGAACATAGAGTTGCGTAAAGTTCGAGAAACAGCAGCCGATCGGATGCCTGCGAATATCGATGATCTTCGCTCGGGGAAGGATCAGGTGGATCATCCCGATATCGAGAAAGTTCCTCGGAGATTTATCGGTGGCGTGGTGGCGCTCTCGCGGTTTGTGCGCTTGCTGAATGTATTGCTCGCCAAGGGCTGTCAGCTGACTTGAACCAAGCGAGCTCAAGACTTCCAGATAGTTCGCGCTGGCGGAGTCCGCGCGCAGACCTTGCACCAGCGTCAATATGCCGGGCAGTTCCCCCAACGCTGCGATCGCCGAGTGACGTGAAAGTATTTGTTCAACCAACGACGAGCCAGATCGCGGCAATCCGACAATGAAGATCGGCCCATCCGAAATGCAACCGCCCCCCGCGCGTTCAACGAAAAACTCCCTCGTGAACAACGCCTTGGACCTCGCCACGTATCTTGTCAGAATCTCCGGATCATATGGCATCATGGAGCGCTTGATGGTGTTTCCAGCCGCATAGCTTTCGAATGACTCCCCATAACGTCCGTTCCGCTCGAGAGCGCGGCCTTCCGAGAAGTACAGAAACACGCGATCGTCTTCGGATAGACCGGAGCGTCTCAACTGACGCTTCATTTCCGCCATTTCTTCGACCGTGAAGTCAGCGGTCCTAAGACTGGCGAGGCTCCAGTACGCTGCCGCAAACGAAGGGAAACGTCGAAGAATTTCATGATAATTCGCAATACAATCTTCGCGCCTGCCCAAGGCATGGAGCGCCAGACAAACGCCCAGATACGCCAGAGGCTGTTCGGGAAAATCGCGTACCATTTCTTCGTGTAAAATCAATGCTTCCTGGTAGCGGCCTGCAGCGAGCAGCGCTTCGCCCATGTATTTGCGATAGAGCGAATTTCGCGCTTCGCGTAACATCAGGTGCGTGAGTTCCGCGATAGCCTCTTCGATCTTGCCGCGCGCCAGGAGCACGAGCGCATAGTTGTATCGTGCATGGGCAAGCGCTGGAGCTATTTCAAGACAACGCTTCAGAAGCACCTCCGAATCGACAGCGCGCTGATCGCATAGGGCGATTTCCGCGAGCAAATTGAGCGCGTCTGCGTCGTCGGGAGATGCTTCGAGAACATCCAGCAAAACCTCCTCGAGATCATTGAGGTGAGGATCCTGCAAGCGGGCAATGACGCTGCGGAAACTTGAATCTGTCACCGCCAGGATCGATGCCTGAGTCGATGCCGCTTCCGAGCCGGCATTATCGCCGATCGCGAACAGCTGTTCCGACATCGCACGCCACGCGCGCACCGACGCTTTGTCCAGCACAATTGCTTGCCGGAGACTTGTGACGGCAAGTTCGTGCTGTCCCAGGTTCCCTTGCCCGAGCGCCTGTTCGAGAAAGTAATCTGCGGTCCGAGACAGAGCCGTCACCCGTGGATCCGGTATTGCGCGCGCATTTTGGCACGGTGCTGACTGCGCGATGCGGCTGTCAGCACCACGAGTGCAGATGCGAAATCGGAGTTCTTCACCAGTATTTTGCGACCGCGGAGCACAGTTTCACAGGCGCGCGACCGAAACAAATCGATGGCTGATGGCCCGATTTTGGCCAAATTGTGTGTCATTCCTACATCCTCGAGCGCACAAGAGTTCCCGAAAAAGCACGCCGTATATTCTATCCCCGAAGGCGCACAATCTTGACTCGAAAAAGGCTGTCTGATTTGGTTCGTTCAAGGGTGGAATGGTCCACCTTGATCGCTTGAGCTGTGTTCTAGGTCTGCAGGTTGCTCACTCTCAAAAAGCGTTATTTTTAGCACCTTGGCCAACCAGCTAGGTTTGAGCGGTAAGTGTCTAATATAGGGGACGGGCTTATGAACAAGACAACACTTCTACTCACGACAGCGATCGTATCGCTGGGCTTCGCGACCGGCGGCTTTGCTGCGTCGCACAAGAATGCCACTGCGGTGAACGTCAAACATTCCGCAAGAGCCTTCAAAATTCAGCCGGCCAACGCGAAGACCGTGCTGAGCACCAACAGCGCCTATGGCACGGCAACGGGCAGCGGGTTCCCGACCCTTGCCACGCAGTCCATCACAGCCAAGAAGGCCGGCACACTGGCCATGAGCGCCATGATTCAGGCGTGCGGCTTTGAGTACTATCCGCAGGCGCAGGTGGCTGCCGTGACGCTGGTCGATGGCACCTATGTGGACTTCGGACCTTATGCCGGTTCGACGTCACCGACCGATATCTGCGATATCAACAACTGGCAGGGCATCTATCCGGTTGCTGCCGGCTCGCACACTGTGGCGTTCGCTGAATATCACAGCGGCACAGTGTATCTGGGCCGTAACACGGAACGGACCGACTTCGTCAAATAATAACGTTATATTCTCCCCTGAGGGAAAGCTGGTGGCCGGCTAGTTGCCGGCCACTTTTTTTTGGAAGTCGACACAGACGGTGACGGCCGGACATGCACAATGCGTACATTTCTGTCAAAGACCTGCCTTTTTGAGATAGTTTGATGGGCTCGATCCTGCAGGATTATTTCGCGTTCGCGGCAGATCCCGGTTTTCTTGAGACCGGCGACGATTTCGAGCGGGCAGCCGATGCGGTGCGCTTCGACCGGTCGCTGAATCACCCACAATTGCGGCAGGCGGCTGCATTTTTGCGTGGCGATGACCCTGAACTCGCTGAAGAGGTTTTGCAGAAATACCTGCGCAAACAGGGCCGGACGGCGCAGGCTCTGCATCTGCTGGCCGAAACCAAGGTTCATCTCCGGCGCATCGACCTCGCCGAAGAGTTCATCGAGGAATCTCTCGCGAACGCGCCGGATTTTGCCGCTGCGCGCTTCAGCTATGCGAATATCCTGTTTCGATTGAACAAAACGGAAGCGTCCCTGGAACAGCTCGACACACTGTTACAAACGGACCCCAAAAACCCGCTGTTCCGCAAATTGCGGCTGGCGGTACTCGAAGAACTCGGAGAATACGAACTCGGGGCGGAGTGCGGCCGCGCTCTTATCCGGGACTATCCAAATTTGGCCGATGTCAGGATGCGTTATGGCCACACGCTGAGAGGCCTCGGACGTCACGAGGAATGCGTAGCGGCGTACCGCAAGGCGATCGAGCTGTCGCCCGAGCATGGCGCATCGTATTGGAGCCTCGCAAACCTCAAAACATTCCGTTTTACCGAAGATGAGCTGGCCAACATGCAACACCAGCTGAAGCGAACCGACCTTACCGCGGAAAACAGGACCTATCTGCACTTCGCACTCGGCAAGGCATACGCCGATGCCAAGCGATATGCCGAATCTTTCGACAACTATGCGAAAGGAAATGCGATCCATCGCCTGTCCATCGACGACGATCCGGACATCCTCACCGCCCATGTCGCAGGCAGCAAGAAACTGCTGACGCGAGATTTTTTTGAGCAGCGGCGGGGCTTCGGCTGCGATGCGCGAGACCCCATCTTCATCGTCGGCATGCCACGCGCCGGCTCGACGCTGGTCGAGCAAATCCTCGCCAGCCATTCGCAGATCGAAGGGATCAAGGAACTACCGGACCTCACGGCTTTGGGGCGTCAGCTTGAAGCGCGCGTCGCGCCTCTTCATGGCACCGATTATCCGGGCGTCTTGGCCAAGCTCGATTCAGATTTTCTTGCCGGGCTTGGTAGGCAATATCTTTCATCGACTGCCCTTCATCGAAAGCTCGGTCGACCGTTCTTCACTGACAAGATGGGCTCCAATTATTTGCACATCGGGCTGATTCAACTGATCCTTCCCAACGCAAAGATCATCGACGCCCGCCGGCACCCCATGGCCTGCTGCTTTTCCAATTTCACGCAGCATTTTGTCAGTGCGCAGACTTACAGCTACCGTCTTACGGACCTTGGCAGAAGTTATTACGACTATGTCGACCTGATGCGTCATTTCGACCGCGCATTGCCGGGAAAGGTGCATCGCCTGATCTACGAGCATCTCGTTGCCGACCCGGAAAGGGAAATTCGCAGTCTGCTCGAATATCTCGAACTGCCTTTTGAGGAAGCATGCCTCCAGTTCCACAAGACGGAGCGCATCGTTACCACTGTCAGCTCCGAGCAGGTAAGACAGCCGATCTTCAAGGACGGACTCGATCTGTGGCGCCATTACGAGGAGTGGCTTGGACCTCTCAAGAGAACACTGGGGCCTGTGCTGGAAGCTTATCCCGAGGTGCCGGCTCTTTAGACCTGAATATGGTGACAAACATGAATAGGACTGCGATATTTGGAATGTTTATAGCTGTTCTGGTCGGGGCGGGCCTGACGACAGTCTATTTCCATCCCTGGCGAAGCGAAATCAATCATCCGGTGCAGGCTCCCGCTCAGACCGTGCAAAAAGGACCTGGTTTCGCCGTCAAACGGCAAATCGGCGCCTGGACATTGGAATGCCCAAATCCGGCAAAGCTTCCAGCCTGGGCGAAAGGTGCACTTGGGCAAATGCCGCCGCCGCCCAAGAAAAAAACGCTCCACTGCCGTACTTTTGTTCGGATAACCGCACAGGATCAGCCGCATGTGTGGGTCGAATTCATTTTGAGCGCCACCGGGCCGACGCGGATACTCAACGTTCATATGAAACTTGCCTCGGGGCCTGCTGCCGCGGGCGATGTATTGAAACTGCACATAGATAACGCCGAAATCCCGGTGCGCGTTCTGCTCTGTGGTAGAGACGACTGCGTCGCTGTTCCGATGCGACGTCCCCAAGAAGTCATGAACATGAAGCAAACAGCTGGCGAGCAAGTGGTCGCTGCAAAGAGTTCTTCACTATTATTTCCGGGTTCAGCCGACAAAAAAGCTGTGACGGTGAATATTCCGACGTCGGGTCTGCAGGAGGCCGTTGCCGCCATGCAGAAAATCGAACCGATGAATACCCAAACTATGAACTAAATGACGGTGTTCTAGGCGGCACAGTCGACCAAAATTCGAGTTCGCCAGATCAGGTCACAGAATTGTGCGGCGGCGCACTGGAGCGGGGTTCAAGCAGCGGAGCCAACACCGATTTCATAGGGCCGAGCCATTGCTCATAGTTGCGCCATTCATCGACGCCCTGTCTATAAATTGGCCTTCGCACCTGTTCAGAACTCAGCGTGCTGACAGGCCGGTCGTTTTGGTGGAATAAGAGACACCCTTCCTCAAAAGGAAGTCCGAGAAAATCGAGCATTCGACGCACTTCCGTTTCGAGGTCATCGACCAGTTTTTCGTACGTGACACGATGAACTTTGCCGGGCAGCACCTGGTCAAAATGCGCCATCATGCCGACGTAATCCGAATAGTAACGAGCAAGCTCCGTCTGACGAAAGAAGTACGGGATGCCGCTGGCGAAATTCATCGTGAAATTGGAAAAGCAACATCCTAGGGGATGCCTTCGCGCGTCAATAATTTTGGCGTTCGGGAGAATCAAATGGATCAATCCGACGTTCCATAAATTGTAGGGACACTTGTCGACAAAGAATTGGCGGCCCAGCTTCCTGCGCGCACGCGTGTCGCGAAGGTATTGTTCGCCCATGGCCTGGAAATCGGCGCGATCAAGCTTCTTCAACATATCCGGATAAGATGTCCCGTAGTTGGGGCCGGCCTCGCTCTCCAGCCGCGCCGCAAGAACCGGGATTTCCGGCAGCTCGCCCGCCCCCTCAATCGCCGGATGACACGCCAGAATCTGCTCGATGAGGGTCGAACCCGAACGATGCATGCCCAGGACAAATATCGGACCAATGTCCGTGCAGCCCGATCCCGCTCTTTCCTCAAAGAACTCTCGTGAAAAAAAGGTTTTGAATTCCGAAAAGCGTTCCGAAACGGCATCAGGATCGTATTCGATGGAAACTCGCCGCAGCGCGTTGGCTCTCGAATAGTTTTCGAATGATTTCTCATAAATCTTCAGATCGGCATATGCCTTACCAAGAGAAAAGTGAATTTCGATGCGCTGCTCGCTGCGTACGGTGGGGTTCGCAAGCGCCGCTTGCATGCGTTCGACTTCATGCTCGTCGAAGCGGTATGTTTTCAGATGAGCGAGACTGGAATAGGCGATGCCGAAAGAAGGCAAAATTTCGATAGCCTTTCGATAGGCGGCGATGCACTCCTGCCCCAGCCCCTTAATTCTCAGGGCGTGCCCGTAGTGGACCCAAAGCTCGGCCGAATCTGGAAAGTCCTTCACAAGCTGGCGATAGCACTCCACGGCCTCTTCCTCGCGCCCCTGCGTGGCTAGCAACAACGCCTTCATATTGCGGCAGACAAGGTTTTTTGGATCTTTTTGCAGGAGCCGATCCAACTGCGCGATCGCCTCATCCAGTTTGTTGAGGCGGCGAAGTATGCCGGCGTAGTTGAACCTGGCACCGTCAAAATCGGAAGACAGAGCGAGACATTGCTCAAGCAGATCTTGGGCTTTCCGGTCCTCGCCCGCGCGCATCGCGAGTTCGGCCATCAGATTGAGCGCGTCGGGATTTTTGGGATGCTTTTTTAAAAATCCCGCCAGATTTTTTTGGCAGACGTCCAAATCTCCGGCATTCAGGGCGGCGGCGGCTTGTTCCAGGTGAACATTGTGAAGGCGCCTGCGTGCGTAGAGACGGTCGCCGGATCTGGCGAATTGGAGATCGAGACCCTCTCCTGCGGATGAAATGTCAGGCAACCAGGCAACTCCCGGGAACGATACAGGACGGAGTCCAGCGTAAACTTTGCTCCGACGGATTCATAATTACCAGAGTAGAGTTGACGAGACTGATTGCGAGCAACCTGTTCATCGGGAAAGATATGGGGAAAATCGAATTTCATGGCTCTTCAAGCTCATTTTCTCACTCCAATTTTCCCAACTCAACAGCGGGTTTGTGGGAAATTCGCTGCCTCACCGCCTCAGAGCATCCGTTCAAGAATGTTCTTGAGATCATGCTGCTGCGCGGCGCTTAAGCGGTTCAAATGTGGTTCGAAGGCCTGCGCCAGAAATTTCATTCCCTGACGCGTGGCTCTATAGCCCGAAGGGGTCAGCTTCAGGCGGTGCTTTCTCAGATCGCCAGTATCGATCTCGCGCCGCAGATGTCCCGAAGCCTCCAGCCGCTTCACGTACAACGTGACGGTCGCCTTGGGCATGTGGAGGACATCGGCAAGCTCCGCCGGATAGGGGTGCGCATCGATCTCGGCCAGGACGAAAAGTTCCTTGGTCTCGATGCCAAGACCCTCAATACAGGGCGACGCCGCAGCGATCGCCGACATGAGCAGGCGATAATTCAGTCCCAGGATCTCGGCGGCATCGATTTTTGTCGTCACCCCTTGTACCTCATGTCACGGCACCCTAATTTTGTTCATAACTGAACTATCGTAGAACTGCACCAACGCGAGGATTAGCACATGGCGCTCGATCAATACATCACCCTCGGCCGTTCCGGTCTCCGTGTCAGCCCGTTCAGTCTGGGCGCAATGACTTTCGGCGAAGATCTAGGCTGGGGCTCATCTGTCGCGGAATCGCAACAGATAATCGACCGCTATATCGAGCTCGGCGGAAATTTCATCGACACGGCGAATTTCTATACCAGAAGCCATTCGGAAAAGATTCTCGGCGATCATATCGGGCGGGACAAGGCACGTCGCGACCGGTTGGTCATCGCCACCAAGTTCAGCGGCAATCTGTATCCTGGCGATCCCAACGGCGGCGGCTCAAGCCGCAAGGCCATCGTCAACGCAGCCGAGAACTCGCTCAGACGCCTGCAGACGGATTACATCGACCTGTACTGGCTGCACATCTGGGACCAGAACACGCCGATTGAAGAGACCATGGCCGCGCTCGACGATCTCGTGCGTGCTGGCAAGGTGCGTTACATCGGCGCGTCCGACACGCCCGCCTGGAAGATCGCTCAGGCCAATACCATGGCACACTTTCGCGGCTGGTCGGCTTTCGTGGCGTTACAGATCGAATACTCGCTGCTGGAGCGCAGCGTCGAGCAGGAACTTGTTCCGCTGGCGCTGGAGATGGGCCTCGGCATCACGCCATGGTCGCCGCTCAAAAGCGGTGCGCTCAGCGGCAAGTACACGCGCGCAAATGCGGGAACGGTGAAAGGCGATCGCGGCATATTCCTTGAAGCCTCTCTCAACGAAAAGACCTATGCCGTAATCGACGCTCTTGAAATCATCGCCAAGGCGCACGGAGCTTCGGTGGCCGCGATTTCACTGGCGTGGCTTTGCGCCAAGCCCGGCGTAACGTCGCCGATCATTGGCGCACGGCGCCTCGAGCAGCTTGAGGACAACATCAGGGCCCTCAGCGTCAAGCTTACCCCGGATGAAATCGCGAAGCTCGACGCATTGACGCAGCCAAGACTCGGCTTTCCGCAATCCATGCTGCCGATGGCACCCGCGATCCTCAATGGCGGCACGAGCGTGAACGGCATCTCCGCGCCGATATCGCCTTTTGTCATGCCGAAAGAGGCCAAGCCCTACTGATAGCGGAGGATAACGAGGGCCGCCGAATCATGGTGTAAGGTACCGACCGAGGAAACAATTGTATGAACACGCGCAGGCGCATATTTGTTTCGGTCGCCGCGATTCTTGGCGTCTTGCCCGTGCGGTGTCTTGCTTCCACGGCTTGCGAGAACCTTGCCAATCTCAAGCTTCCTCAAACGACGATCAAAAGCGCCGAGACCGTTCCAGCGGGAAGCTTCACAACCTCCGATAAAGTGACTCGCACCACCCAGACGGCGTTCTGCCGCGTCGTCGCATCGGTGCAAGCCGCACCTGACTCGGACATCGGCGTCGAGATTTGGCTGCCGGAGGAAGGCTGGACCGGAATCTTTCACGGAAACGGCAGTGGCGGCTATGCCGGCACGTTCCGGTTCGGCTACGGCGGGATGGAGACAGGCATCCGGCGCGGATATGCCTCGGCGACGACAGACATGGGAACCGCGCCGGCCGAAGATCTGAACGGCGATCCACTCGTCGGCCATCCGCAGAAGTGGAAGGACTGGGGGCAGCTTTCGACGCACATCATGACGGTTGCGGGCAAAGAGATCGCGACGGCCTTCTACGGTAGCCCGCCCAAACGATCTTATTTCACGGGTTGCTCGACAGGTGGTCAGCAAGGATTGATCGAGGCGCAGTACTACCCCACCGACTACGACGGTATCGTTTCCGGCGCGCCAGTCGTCAATCGAACATGGGGGCATGCGGCGGCGATCTGGGATTACCGGGCGGCGCATCTGCTGCCCGGTCACGAGCTTTCGGCGGAGAAGATCACGCTGCTGCACGCCGCCGCCGTGAAGGCTTGCGGTTCGAAAGGCAATGGCCTTGCCTCCGATCCTTTCGTTGGCGATCCGCTCGCTTGCAAATTCGATCCAGCGATCCTGCGCTGTCGAAATACCGCCTCGGCAGCCTGCCTGACGCCGGGAGAAATTACGACTGCCAAAGCTTTCTATTCGGGACCGCTTAACCGCGCTGGAAGGTCACTTTATTTCGGATGGTTGCCGGGCGGCGAGATGGGGCCGCCAACATGGCGCTTCGTTCAGGCGCCGCCCAACGCACCAGAGGAACCTGCCTTCGACGGCCTGTTCAAATGGGCGCTGAGTGAAGACTATAACTGGCGCACCTTCGATTTCTCGCGCGATATGGCGAAGGTCGATGCCGTGTTGGGCTCGGATCTTAATGGCGCAACAAAAGCCGATCTTCGCGCGTTTGCAAAACACGGCGGCAAGATTGTTCTGTTTCAAGGTTGGGCAGACACCCTCGTCTCACCAAAGCAGACCATCGCGTTCTACCGGAAGTTCTCCGCGCGCAGCGGCGGGCTAGCGAAGGCGCAAGGCTTCGCACGATTGTTCATGGTTCCCGGCATCGGCCACTGCGGCGGCGGTGACGGTCCCAACAGTTTTCTTGCGATAAGAGCAGGCGGCCAGAAAGCGCCGTCGGATGCGCCCACCGACGACGTGTTCGCGGCGATGACGCAATGGGTTGAAAGCGGCAAAGCGCCTTCGCGGATTATCGCCACGAAATATGTCGATGACATACTGGCGAAGGGCATCACGTTGCAGCGCCCGCTTTGTCCCTATCCACAGAAGACCTGGTACAAAGGTTCTGGAAACACGACCGATGCTGACAGTTTCGTTTGTGCGGTGAAACGACCGAAGCATTAAGTCTGACTGTCGCCGAAGCATATTATCTATTCAAAGTCTCAGTTGATGTATTGATCAACCCGACAGTAAACGTACGCTGATATAGACCCGTATTTGCGCACAGATTCCGGCACGGAGGCCTGGAGCGGGCTCAAGGGAAAACTGAATGGTACAGCGCAAATTTTGTTGAAACTCTGCTCCAAAGGAAAAACCGAAAGGGGGAGCATGTTGCTATGCAACATTTTTCAAGTGAAATACCATAAAAACTGCGCCTAGAATCCGTCTTCCTCCAGAAGTATTCGCGATGCCGCGCTTCGCGAACCCTACTTATTGGTTCGCTTCATTGTGAATGCGCTGACGTTCGAACAACTTTACGCATCCAATCGATATCTCGTAGAGAACGATCAGCGGCACAATCAGACTTATCATGCTGAATGCATCGGGAGGGGTAACAATCGCTGCCAGGATCACGATGCCAACATAGGCATATCGGCGTACGCCGCTTAACTGAGCGCTGGTAATGATCCCGACGCGGCCTAATAAGGACAACAACACCGGCAACTGAAAAGTGAGTCCGAACGCCAGGACCAAAGTCATGACCAGATCGAGGTACTCACTGACTTTGGCTTGGAGCTGGATACCGAGAGCTCCATTGGTCGTGGGCGTCTGGTAACTCAGGAAAAAGTGTATCGCGAACGGGAGCATCACAAAAAATACAAGTGCGGCACCTGCGATAAACAAGACGGGTGTTGCGACTAAGAATGGAAGAAGCGCGCGCCGCTCTTTCTTGTAAAGTCCGGGCGCAACAAACAACCAAAGCTGCGCAGCTATCACAGGGAACGCCAGGCATAAGCCGGCGAACATTGCAACTTTCACATATGTAAAGAAGGTCTCATACAACGCAGTGTATATGAGGAAATCGTTTGGCTGACCCGCGAGAGCCCGCGCCAGCGGTAGCGTGAGAAAGCCAAATATCTGCTTTGCGAAATAGAAGGAAAACAAAAAGCAGATTGCAAACGACACCATCGCCCAAATCAGTCGATTGCGGAACTCCACCAGGTGTGCGAGCAGCGGCGCTCGCGTGGAATCAATCTCAAGCTCGTCAGCTGCGGTAGCGTACGTCATAATACGGCCGCTATCGCGGTGCGTTGACCATCGGCCGCGTCTGCCGGCGGCGTCTGCAGCGAATCCCGAGAAGAGGTATCAGTGTCATCGTCTAAGCGGCTGGGATTCCTAAGAGCCGAGATCTCCTTGCGGAGCTCTTCAAGCTGACCCTGCTGCTCCATGTTATCCAAGCTCTTGTGGAAATCATCGGCCAACCGCCGCGCTTTTCTTGTCCATTTGCCAACCGCATGCATAAACTTCGGCAAATCTTTCGGGCCGACGAAAAGAAGAATTGCGATGGCAATCAGCAGCAGGTGGCTTGGAGCGAAGAGATCGAACATGAAAGATGCTAGCTTTCGATCGCGTGCGTGGATGTCGACGCGCCGCGCGTCGCCTGCATATTGGGTTGCGGGACCAACCGGGACTCGTTTGTAGTACCTGCCCTAGAATTCCGCTCCTCGTTTTCCTCCTCTATCAATCCCTTCTTGAAACTCTTTATGCCTTTTCCAAAATCTCCCATAAAGTCGGAAATCTTGCCGCGACCGCCAAACAAAAGGAGGGCTGCTACTCCCAAAATCAGGATATGCCAAATGCTGAACGAGCCCATCGAAGTTACTCCGCCTATTTGAGTTGCTGAAAGATCGCTCTGTCCGGGACAACCGGACAGAGCGAGAAGAAACGAAGGCGATCCCTAATGAATGTCGCCGTTCATCTTGTCCGGGAAGAAGCCGAAATTGCCCGACGACCCGCCGGCATAGACAATGTTCAGAACTTCGGTCGTGTTGCGCTCGAACGCGATTGAAGTCACGGGATGCGCAGGAACGAGGTTGACCACGCCGTTCATGAGAATGCCCTGATCGGTGTGCCGGGCCGAACCAGCCGCCATGCTGAGCTTGTCCCGCAATGCCGAAATCTTGTTAGCCGACTTGCCTAGCCCATTCTGATAGCAGAGCAAACGTACAATGCCCGCATGATAAGCCTCGACCGCGAGAATGCCGGCAGCGGAGTCCAAAACTCCTTTATCG
>CAZCJI010000021.1:0-16265 GCA_964498625.1 uncultured Rhizobium sp. | reverse complement strand
AGTCGGTGAAGAACAAGGAGGCGGAAGTCGCGATCTCCGCCGGCAACACCGGCGCGCTGATGGCGATGTCGATGTTTCAGCTCGGCGTGCTCGAGGGGATTTCGCGCCCCGCCATCGCGGCGATCTGGCCGACCAAGCGCGGGCAGAGTGTCGTGCTCGATGTCGGCGCGAATATTTCCTGCGACGCCGAACAGCTCGTCGATTTTGCGGTGATGGGCGAGGCTTTCGCGCGCGCGATTTTTGGTCTCGACCGTCCCAGCATCGGTCTTCTCAACGTCGGTTCCGAGGATGTCAAAGGCAATGATGCCGTAAAAGGCGCGGCGCAGATTCTGCGTAACGCGGCGCTGCCGATGGAATATTCAGGTTTCGTCGAGGGCGACGATATCTCGGAAGGCACGGTCGATGTCGTTGTGACGGACGGCTTCACCGGCAATGTCGCGCTGAAGACCGGGGAGGGAACCGCCAAGCTGGTCATCTCGTACCTGCGTTCGGCGCTGCGCGGTTCTTTGCTCGGCCGCATCGGCGGCTTGATCGCGAGCGGTGCGCTGAGATCGCTACGCCGCAAGCTGGATCCGAGTTCGTCGACCGGCGGCATTTTTTTGGGCCTCAACGGCGTTGTTGTCAAAAGCCACGGCGGAACCGACGCAATGGGATTTGCCGGTGCGCTCGATATGGCGATCGATATGGCCGACGCCGGCATCATCGCACGCATTGTCTCTGACCGCGCGAGTATGCATCCGGTCACGCCCGAGGCGGCCGCTTCGTGATCCGTTCCCAGATTATCGGTTGCGGCGCTTGTCTGCCGGACAACATCGTTACCAACGAAGAGTTGTCCAAGCGCGTGGACACCAGCGACGAATGGATTCGCGAGCGTACGGGCATCCGTGAGCGCCGGATCGCGCGCGAGGGAGAGTTCACCTCGCATCTGGCGGTCGAAGCATCGCGGCGCGCTTTGCTCGACGCCGGCATCGACGCTGGTGAACTCGATCTCATCGTTTGTGCGACGACCACGCCGGACGAAACGTTTCCCGCGGTGGCGACTGTCATCCAGTCGCGGCTGGGAGCGGTCGGCGGCGCGGCGTTCGATGTGCAGGCGGTATGTTCGGGGTTTATCTACGGCCTCGCGGTCGCGGACAATTTCATCAGAGCCGGGCAGGCGAGGACCGTTCTGCTCGTCGGCGCCGAGACGATGTCGCGGCTTCTCGACTGGACGGACCGAACGACCTGCGTGCTGTTCGGGGATGGCGCCGGTGCATTCGTATTGCAGGCGCAGGAGGTCGAGGGGACCAGCGCCGATCGCGGCGTGCTGAACACGATGCTTTATTCGGATGGCCGGCTGCACGATCTCCTCTATGTCGATGGTGGACCGTCCTCCACGCAGACGACGGGTCATCTGCGGATGCGGGGCAAGGAAGTGTTCCGCCATGCGGTGACGAATCTTGCCGCCGCGATCGAGCAGTCCGCCGCCAAAGCGGGCATTAACGTGTCCGATATCGACTGGTTCGTGCCCCATCAGGCCAATCAGCGCATCCTGGATGGAACCGCAAAAAAGCTTGGCGTCCCGGCCGAACGGATGGTCTCCACGGTCGCCGTTCACGGCAACACCTCGTCTGCGTCCGTGCCGCTAGCCGCGATGACCGCCATCGAGGATGGCCGGATCAAGCGCGGGGATCTGGTTCTGCTGGAAGCCATGGGAGGCGGTTTCACCTGGGGTGCTGCGCTGGTCCGCTGGTAGTCCAACGCGAGGACTGTCCTCTATCCCTTTGACGTTGACGGGAAATTCCCTTCCGCATAACGTCGAGTCGGACTAGGGGAGTCGCCCGATTGCATGTCTGACCAAACGCTCACCCGCGCAGATCTGACCGAAGCCGTATTTCAGGCCGTCGGGCTTTCGCGCAATGAATCCGCGCAGATGGTCGAGGACATTCTCGAAGAACTCTGTGCTGCGCTGTCCCGTGGCGAGACAGTGAAGCTGTCGTCCTTCGGAACGTTCGCCGTGCGACAGAAATCGCAGCGCATGGGCCGCAACCCGAAAACCGGCGATGAAGTTCCGATCGCGCCGCGCCGCGTGCTTGTGTTCCGCCCGAGCCATGTGCTCAAGGCCGTCATCAATGGTCAGACTCCGATGCCGGAAGCCGAAAGCTGATGGCTATGCTCTCCGGCGTTGTCGCACGCGAGAAGTCGCCCGAAGCGTTTCGCACCATCAGTGAAGTCGCTGTCGAACTCGATATTCCCCAGCATGTGCTGCGTTTCTGGGAAACCCGTTTTGCACAGGTGCGTCCGGTTAAGCGCGCGGGTGGCCGGCGATACTATCGTCCCGAGGATGTCGATCTGCTGAAAGGAATCCGCGCGCTTCTCTATCGCGAAGGCTTCACGATCAAAGGCGCGCAGAAAGTCATTCGCGAGCAGGGTATCCGGTATGTGGCCGAGCTTGGCCGCGCGGCGACGGTGCGTCCTCTCGCTTTTGCTGCGATCGAACCGCCGAAAGTGGAGCCGCGCCACGCCCGTGCCGTTCTTGCGGTCGTGGAGCACGCGCATGGCGGAGAGGTCAAAGAGACAAAGAGCGCCGCAGTCGACAAAGCCGATGCGATCGCAAACGTAGAACGCGCGAAACTCCAGATCCTTCTGACCGAACTCACGCAGATGAAAGCCCGCCTGCGCGCCGCGATGCCGCAACGCGCAGGTTAGTCGTCTAAAGCCGCTTGATCAGCCTGCGCACTGTCCCATCTCTGACGGCGAAACTTTCAACAGTTCGACGTCGAAAACCAGCGTGGCGCCGCCCGGGATCGGGCCGCCCGGCGTACCACGATCGCCGTAGCCGAGATCGGACGGAATCGTCAGCTCCCATTCGTCGCCTTCGTGCATCTTCTGAAGCGCCATCGTCCATCCCTTGATCACACCCTGAACCGGAAACGTGATCGGTTGACCCGGATGCGACTGATCGAACACACGGCCGTCGATGAACGACCCCTTGTAGTTCACGGTCGCGCAATCCGTGGAGCCGGGCTTCTTTCCCTTGCCGTTCCTGATGACCTTGTATTGCAGACCGCCATCCACGACCTTCACGCCGGGCTTCTTGGCGTTGGCAGTCAGGTAGTCGACTTGCGGGTTTGCGACGGCGACGGTCGTCATCGTCAATGCCGCCGCAAGCGCGGCGAGGCTCAAAAAGCGCATCATTTCACTCCGGTATTTTTGAGGTCAGAACTGGAGTGCGGTTGTGCCACAGATGCGTGACGGGCGCGACTCCGGTCAGACGGAAAAGCTCGTCCCGCAGCCGCAGGACGAGGTGGCGTTGGGGTTGTTGATCCTGAAAGACTGGCCGATCAGATCGTCGACAAAGTCGACTTCCGCACCTTTGAGGAAATCGAGCGACACGGAATCGATCAGAACCGTAGCCCCGTCGCGCTCGACGACAAGATCGTCGTCCATACGCGCGTCATCGACCGTGAAATTATACTGGAAACCCGAGCAGCCGCCGCCCGTCACTGCAATGCGCAGCATTGCGGGCTGTGGCTCGCCCTTCAGGATCGTCGCGATCCGTTTCGCGGCGCGGGCGGAAACCGTGACGGGCAGGGCGGTATCGACAGTCATCCTATCCTTCGGTCGTGTCTTCGATTTTCGGCCCTGAGCAGGTGGTTTTCCCGAACGCGCCGAAACAATCGATTTTTGGGGTCTTGCCTACATAGACCCGGTAACGATCGAAGAAGATATAGTCATCATAGGTGTCGTTTCCAAATAACCCTGTGACTCGTGTGGCGACCGAGCCCACGAATGTCGCGTTGTCGGCATAGGCGGTTGCGGCGTCGTGCAGCACATCGCGGCTGGGCTTGGTATAGGCGGCGCCCGCGAGCAAAACCGCCAGAACCGCCGCGACCCCGATGAGTTTAAGCATATGTCCCTCCCGCTTTGGGTTGTAAGTTATGGTTACCGACATGCGGCAACATTTTGACCAAAGGCCAGGACGGTTGATCGGCACTCTCTACGAGCCGCCGAAAACGCGCGCGCCGTTCGCTGTACGGCCGGCGGAAAGCCGCGGCCGGTTTTATGGCGAGCGCGAAAGCGCGACACGCACGCCCTATCAGCGCGACCGCGACCGGATCATTCATTCCGCCGCGTTTCGCAGGCTGAAGCATAAGACTCAGGTCTTCGTGCAGCATGAAGGGGACTACTATCGCACGCGCCTGACGCATTCCCTCGAGGTGGCGCAAATCGCGCGTTCGCTGGCGCGTGTCCTGGCGCTGGACGAGGATCTCGCGGAGACCGTCGCACTGGCGCACGATCTGGGCCACACGCCTTTCGGTCACGCAGGAGAAGAAGCGCTGAGCGCGGCGACCAGCTCCATCGGCGGATTCGATCACAATGCCCATGCGTTGCGTCTGGTGACGAAACTCGAGCATCGCTACGCCGCTTTCGACGGCCTGAATCTCACCTGGGAAACGCTTGAGGGCATTGTGAAGCACAACGGCCCTTTGAAAGCGCCATTCGCGGGTCCGATTGCAAGTTTTGACGGGCGCTGGCCGCTCGATCTGCACACCTGGCCAAGCCTGGAGGCCCAGGTCGCGGCGCTTTCCGACGACATTGCGTATGTGAATCACGATATCGATGACGGACTCAGGGCGGGGCTTTTCAAAGTCGGCGATCTCGCAGAGGCGCCGCTGGCGGGCCCGCAGGTGCGCGATATTGAAAAAAATTGGCCCGATCTGGAACCCAGCCGCTTCATCGGCGAACTCGTCCGTACACTGATCGGTTCGCTGGTCGACGATTTGCTGGCCGAGACGCGCGACCGGATCGCTGCAACAAAACCGTCATGTGCGGACGCTGTGCGCCGGCAACCGGGAGCCCTGGCCGGATTTTCTCTTTCCATGGAGGGGCAGGTCCGAACACTTAAAGCTTTCCTGTTCGAGCGCATGTATCGCCATCCCCGTGTCTTGACGACGATGAATCGGGCCAAGGACGTTGTGGCCGAATTATTCGAGGCTTTCAGCCGTGATCCGTCGCTTCTGCCTGCGGATTGGGCCGCAAGTTGCGGCGCGCCGGGCGATTCCACGACAGGCGGTGTGGTGCGCGACTATATCGCCGGCATGACGGACAACTTTGCTTTGGCGGAATATGGCCGGGTCTTCCACAAGGAAATCGCCTTGGCCGCGCCATGACTTACGCACAAGAGATGCTAAATTACTCCTGAGATTCGTGGAGCACGCCGATGCCCAGCGCCCGTGGCACTTATGAGCCGCCCGATGACATACACATCTTCGATGGGTCCGAAGAAGACGATGATATTGAGGGCTCGCGCCTTCCGCTTCTAATCGTCATTGCCTTGTTCGTGCTGGCTGCTTTCGGCGGCGTGGTGTGGATGGCCTATACGCAGGGCGTTCAACGCGGACGCGGCGATGCGCCGAAAACGATCGTTGCCCAATCGGGTCCTGCGAAGGTCGCAGCGTCTGGAGATCAGGCTGGCGGTACGCCATACAAGGGGCTCAAGATTTTCCAGCAGCCCGCGCCGGCTGATGAAGCAGCTGACCACCAAAGTGCGCCGCCACCGTCAAACCCGGATGTGAACACCCAGGCTCCGGCGGAGCCTGAGACATCGGTGGTCCAGCACGAACCTCCACCGAGTACTCAAGCGAATACCTCGGCTGAGCCGCAATTGTCGGTGGCAAAATCGATCACGCCGCCAAAAGCAATGACGCCTCCGCCACAGAAAGTGGCCGCAACGCCAAAAGTAACACAGCCCAAGGCGGCTGCGCCTGAAGCCTCATCGCCGCCTGCGCAGTTGGGGGCCAAGGTCGCTACCAACACGGAGCCGCCGCCCGTTACACACACGGCTCCCGTTGCGGGTGGCGCGTATGTTCTCCAAATCGGCGCCTACAAATCGGAAGCCGAAGCAGATGCGGCCTGGAAGAGTTATTTGTCCAAGCACGCGGGCGCGCTGTCCGGGTATGCCAGGGATGTGAAGCAGGTGGATCTAGGTGCGAAGGGGACCTGGTATCGCCTGCGTGTGGGATCGTTTGCGGACAAAAGTGCTGCGGCAGCGCTGTGCGCAAAGCTGACAGCAGAAGGCGGGGCTTGCTTTCCGGCGAAATAGAACGACGCGGGAAGTGTGGGGGTAAGATGCGCACGCGTGCGATCTATGGCTGCGCGGGGCCTGTGTTAAGCACGGAGGAGATTGCTTTCTTCCGCGAGACGCAGCCTTGGGGCTTCATTGTGTTCGGCCGCAACATCGTCGACCGCGATCAGTTGCGTGCGTTGACGCAAAGTCTGCGCGACACGGTGAACGACCCCAAAGCCCCGATCCTGATCGACCAGGAGGGCGGGCGTGTGGCGCGGCTGAAACCTCCACAGTGGCAGGAGCGTCCGCCGATGGCGCGCTTTGGCGATCTCTACGCGACCAGTCCCGAAGCTGCGCGCGAAGCCTGCTATCTGAACGCGCGCCTGATCGCGCACGATCTCTGCGAAGTCGGCATCAATGTCGATTGCCTGCCGGTGCTCGACATGCCGGTCGATGGCGCCGATGCGATTATCGGCGACCGCGCATTCTCGCGCGATCCCGCGATCATCATCGAATTGGGCCGCATCGTGATTGAAGGTCTGATGGAAGGTGGCGTACTTCCGGTGATGAAGCACATTCCCGGTCACGGCCGCGCGACCGCTGACAGCCATCTGGCACTGCCACACGTGACGACAGGACCAGAAGAACTCAGCGCCACGGATTTTGTCACGTTCCGAAGTCTCGACCAGTGCCCGATGGCGATGACCGCGCATGTCGTCTACGACGCGATCGACCCCCAACGTCCGGCCACGACCAGCCCAAAAGTGATTCGCGATGTGATTCGCGGGGAAATGGGTTTCGACGGGCTTTTAATGTCCGACGATGTGTCGATGAACGCGCTTTCCGGGCCGCTTTCCGTGCGTGCAAAAGCCGCTCTGTTCGCGGGCTGCGATGTTGTGCTTCATTGCAACGGTAATATGACGGAAATGCGCGAAGTGGCCGAGGAAGCAAAACCTCTGGACGGTGTGGCGCTGAGGCGTGCGGAACACGCCATTGCGCATCTCTCAACACCCGATCCGTTCGATCCGGTGGCGGCGAACGCGCACGTCGCGGAACTTATGAAAGTGGCGGCATGAGCGAGATTGCGGAGCCATTCGAGAATTTCGAGGCGATGGCGGCGCCGGACGAGGCGTTGCTCGTCGCCGTCGATGGATTCGAGGGGCCGCTCGATCTTCTGCTCACCCTGGCGCGCAATCAGAGGGTCGATATCGCCAAGATCTCGGTCCTCGACCTCGCGGACCAGTATCTGCTGTTTGTGGAATCCGCCCGTGGCCGGAACCTGGAACTCTCCGCCGACTATCTCGTGATGGCGGCGTGGCTTGCCTTCCTGAAGTCAAAATTGATCCTGCCTCAGCCGCCAAGCGTGGACGGGGAACCGACTGCCGACGAGCTTGCCACGCGCTTGCGCTGGCGCTTGCAGCGTCTCGAGGCGATGCGTCAGGCCTCGACGCGCCTGATGGGCCGGGAACGTCTCGGCCGCGACGTGTTCGGGCGCGGCATGCCGGAGCCGATCAAGGTCGTGAAGCTGCGCACGCACACCGACACGCTTTATGACCTGCTGACGGCGTATGCGACCGAACGCGTCCGCAAGCTCGGCGGCAAAGCGTATCGTCCGAAGGAAATCTTTGTCCTCCAGATCGAGGAGGCACGCGAGCGCATCGAGAGGATGCTGGGCCGCATCACGGACTGGAATGCGCTCACCCGTCTTATTCCGTTCGAATGGTCCGCGGGAACCAGGCGGCGGTCCGCCCTTGCGAGCACCTTGCTCGCCTGCCTAGAACTGGCCCGCGACGGAAGGGTCGAGATCCGGCAACTAAAGCCCTTCGACGAGATCTTCGTGAAGGATCGAGTCCCAGCCCAAGAGGCCACAGCATGAGAAACGTCGCCCGCCTGATTGAAAGAATTGAAGACGAAATGAGCACCGAGAAGAGCGACGTGACGGCTGTCAACATGGAGCACCTGCGCATGGCGGAAGCGCTTCTGTTCGCGGCCGAGGAGCCGCTGGATGAAAAGGCGCTGGCTGGTCAGCTGCCGGACGGCGCGGATGTGTCCGGTCTGCTGAACGAGCTTCAGTCCCAATATGAGAAGCGGGGCGTAAACCTTTTCTGTGTCGCAGAAAAATGGCAATTCCGTACCGCGCCGGACCTCGCATTCCTGCTGCGCAAGGAGAAGGCCGAGCAGAAGCGCCTGTCGCGCGCAGCGCTCGAGACTCTGGCCATCGTCGCTTATCACCAGCCGGTCACCCGCGCCGAGATCGAGGATATCCGCGGCGTGGCGCTCTCCAAGGGCACCATCGACGCGCTGATGGAGGTTGGCTGGGTGAAAATCCGTGGGCGCAAGCGCACGCCCGGCCGCCCCGTGACCTACGGTACGACGGAAGCCTTCCTCGTCCAGTTCGGGCTTGAGAGCGTCAACCACCTGCCGGGTCAGGATGAGCTTAAGGCCGCCGGGTTCCTGGAGGCCCTGCCGCCGTCCGGCCTCGACATTCCGAGCCCGCGCGACGAACTGGGCCCGGATGAGGATCCCTATATCGAGGGCGAAGAGATCGAGGAACTCGCGACCGGCGGCCCCGATTTCGACTGACCTTTACGCGCCTTTGCCCTTGAGCGAGCGCATGTTCTGCCAGGCGCTGGTACAGGACGCCGACAGCTCGGACGCGTGCTGCTTCAGGCATTTCCGCGGCGCACCGCACCCTTTGGGTACATCCGCGCAGTATTTCGCCATGTCGGCCGCACAGGCCTGTTTCATCGCGTGGTGCGCGGCAATGAGCTGCGCCGAAGCCTGACCGCCGCCTTCTCCAGATGCTTTTGTGCAGGTTGATGGGGCCGAGAGGGACGGTTGAGCGCCGGCCGCCGCGCTCGATAGAGCCAGAAGCACGGCAACGCAGATCGCGTGGAAACGCATGAAGCTCCTCCTGTGATCGCCTGAGGAAGAAACCCTACACCCGCGCGCTTCACCCTTAGGATGAATTCGCGGACACGGTTCCCGCCAGAACCGTTTCCAACAGGCGCCGGTTGTTGAAGGATGGCGCTGCACGGCGGCCAGGACGGAGAAAGACATGACCGACCACAAGATCGTATCCGAGAGCGAATGGATCGAAGCCCGCAGAAAGCTTCTCGCCCGCGAGAAGGAACTCACCCATCTGCAGGAGAAAGTGGCCGAGGAACGCCGCGCGCTGCCCTGGGTGAAGGTCACGAAGAATTACGTGTTCGATACGACCGAAGGCAAGAAGACGCTCTCCGATCTGTTCGGCGGCAACAGCCAGCTCATCGTCTATCATTTCATGTTTGCGCCGGAGTGGAAGGAGGGCTGCGTCGGCTGCTCATTCCTGTCCGATCACGTCGATGGCGCGAACCAGCATCTCAAACAGCACGATGTGACCTATGTTGCCGCGTCGCGCGCGCCGCTGGAGAAACTCCTCGCCTACAAGAAGCGCATGGGCTGGAAATTCCCGTGGGTGTCGTCGGAAGGCAGCGATTTCAACTACGACTATCGCGTCTCCTTCCGGAAGGAGGAACTCGCGAAAGGCGAGGTGACCTACAATTTCGAGACGATCAAGAACACGATGGAAGACCTGCACGGCACCAGCGTGTTCATCAAGGACGCGGACGGCACGATCTATCACACCTACAGTTCATACGCGCGCGGCGACGAGCGAACCTTGAGCACCTATGCGTGGCTCGACATCACGCCGAACGGCCGCAACGAAACGACGGGCATGAGCTGGATCAAACGCCACGACCAATACGAGGATGCGCAGAAGGCGGCGGAGTAGGCGATTCACGCGCTATTTTTCGTAAATCGTATAATTGATCGACCAGCTTTGGATTCTTCCGCCCGGCGCATCGGTTCGAACAATCGTCTGAATCGAGTGAGCGCCTGTAGCGAGACTCCCATGTTGAAGAATTACATGCGTGGTATCTGCAATCTTATCGCTTTTGCAAACTGGTTGAGCCTCAGCACCATCAATTATGGCGCATGGATGTGCGGTATGATCGAGCGCAGTAATTATTTGCGCCTGGATGCTAATGAGGCAGCCTTTTGGGCTTGTACATTCGATCTCCCGGGGTGAATCCAAATGGGTTTCCCGCGCCGATATGGCTATCGGCCTGTCGCCATCCCGGAGAATGACGGACATATTGGAACCAGACCAATGCGAGGTATGGGACAGAGCCGTTCCAGGCATAGCGAGCATGGCGCTCGCGAGTGCGAACCAACGCTTCATTTTGCATCCTCTATTTTCGCGCCTGCGTTCCGTTTCTTCAGCGTCGTATGTGTCGTCGCCTTTCATGAGGTCCCCATGATCGCTGTCATTGTATCAGCGCGAAAGCACACGAACAATTATACAAAAAAGCAATGCGCCGAAAACAATGCTGGGATTCAAGTTCTTGAATCTTTCTTCTCGCATGTAGTCCGCCGCTATGTCTGAAGAAGCGTTGGACTGCGGTTTAACCATCGCCACGTTTGCGGCGATAAGGCGGCGCCACGTTCCACTTTGTCACCGGCGGCTTTCTGGAGGCACTCGCCCGCGCGAACCAGACGGCAGAGGGACGTGACGTACGCGTGGGCGGCGGCGTGGAGACGGTGCGCGAATATCTGC
Organism: uncultured Rhizobium sp.; assembly: GCA_964498625.1. Classification (GTDB taxonomy): domain Bacteria; phylum Pseudomonadota; class Alphaproteobacteria; order Micropepsales; family Micropepsaceae; genus Rhizomicrobium. The sequence continues at coordinate 5,616 of CAZCJI010000021.1, read as the reverse complement.
GCATGCGCGCCATCGACGAGATGCACCTCGCGATCTCACCGGTCGCGCTTGGTTCAGGCGAGAATCTGTTCGCAGGCCTCGATCTGCCGTCGCTCGGCTATCGCTGCGCCGAACACGTGCCGACCGCGCACGCGACGCATGTGGTGTTCAGCAAGGACGGGTGAGGAATTGGATCTCTGTCCTCGAAGCGGTATCCCAACAAGGCCAAAGTCGAAAGCACGATTCACCTTCGAGTTAAATTATTCCGGGATGGACATCGAAAATGCCGTCATCAATCGCTTTAGCTATTGAGTAATGTGATGTTGAGGTTCCAGACCAAATATTGCTTTCGCGGACGCCTATAGCGTCCAACTTTCTTCTCAGCCGAACAGAGCCATCCCAGTTAAGAACTACGAGCTTTTCCGCAAGTTTTGAGTCGTCCAAATTCAAAAGCTCAACATTCGCCTGATGAAAGTCGAAACCAAGCACAAAAATCCGTTCGGCACGCTGCAACAAGTATCTCGCCACCATCCCAGGCTCCGTAGCTGGATCGCGCTTGTCTCCTATCATCAAGAACTGATCGCCGGCGCTGATTAGCTTCCTCACCATCGAAATATTCATGTCTCCTATATCTGAAATATCAAAAGTGAGATGCGGGATCCGCTTTTTGTCGTGATGCGAACTAGTCTTCCAGTTCCACCACCACCGCCTGGCCGCCTTCGAGCGCGATGGCGAGTTCGCCTTTGCGCAGCGCCAGCGCGTCGTTGCCGAACACCTCCGCGCGCCAGCCGTGCAGCGCCGCGACGCCTTCGTCTTCGAGCGCGGCGAGTTTCTCGATGTCTTCGGCATCGGCGATCAGGCGCGGGGCAACGCCGACTTCCTCGGCCTTGAGGCGCAACAGGGTCTTGAGCAGATCGATCGTGGCGGGGGAGGGTTCGCGGCGGCGGAAATTGCGCTGCTGCGGTTCGACGCCGTCCGGCACCGGCGCATGGCGCCCCTCCTCGATGGCGTCCATCAATCCCTTGCCCATCTTCGAGGCCGCAAACCCTTTTGGGACGGCACGAATGCGTTCAAGCCCTTCGGCATTCTCCGGCGGATGCGCCGCGATCTCCGTCAGCGCTTCGTCTTTCAACACGCGGCCGCGCGGAAGATCGCGTGTTTGCGCCTCGCGTTCGCGCCATTCCGCGAGCGCGCCGAGCATCGCGAGAAATCGCTTGTTGGAGGTTCGAGGCTTGAGACGCTTCCACGCGTGTTTTGGATCGAGACGATAAAGAGCGGGATCGCGAAGGGCCTCGATTTCTTCCGCGACCCAGCTGGTGCGGCCCGAGCGCGCGAGTTGCTTTATCATTGTCTCATAGATCGTGCGCAAATGCGTGACATCGGCCATCGCGTATTCGAGTTGGCGCTTGTTCAGGGGGCGATGGCTCCAGTCGCTGTAACGCGCCGATTTGTCGATCTCGACCTTCGCGAGCTTGCGCGCCAGTGTTTCGTAGGATGCCGCGTCGCCGAACCCGCATACCATTGCGGCGATCTGCGTGTCGAACAGCGGTTCGGGGATCACGCCGCCCTGCTGCGCGAAGATCTCAATGTCCTGCCGCGCCGCATGGAGCACCTTCACGATGTGCGGCACTTTGAGAAGATCGTAAAACGGTGTGAGATCGATGCCTTCGGCCAGGGGATCGACGATCGCTTCCGTGCCCGGCGCCGCGATCTGGATGAGACAGAGCTTGGGCCAATAGGTCTGGTCGCGCATGAACTCGGTGTCGAGCGCGAGGTAAGGCGCGTTCGCGAGCTCTGCTGTCAGGGCCCGCAAATCCGTTGTGTTTTCGATAATCCGCATCTCGCCGCTATAGCGGGATTCGGCCGGATTTCGGGAAGAAAATCAGTGCGCTCCCAGACCGACGGTTCGTCCCGGAAAGCCCGCGGCATCGAAATACTGCGTGTCTCCGACGTTCTGGAACTCCAGAACGGTTTTCTGCCCGTTCGCGGCCGGTTTCGACACGGCGGAGGCATGACTGAAAGCAGGCGCCTTACCGCCCCTCAAAGCCTCTGCGACGGGGCGTCCGACGAGGTCACCTTTGGCTTGGATGTGAAGGCCCAATATCCGTGCCAAGGTCGGGTTGATATCGGCGTTGCTGACCGGCGCTTTGTCGGCAAAGCGGGCTTTGAAGTCTGGGCCCATGGCCGCCATGAAGTTGCGGGTATCGGCGCGGCTGAACGTACCGTGCATGCCTTGGCCGGTCGCGAGCGTCGTGTCGGCAGTCTCGGCCGCGCACATCAGTTCCGGTTTGCAGCCTTCGACCAGATGCGAAGCAAAGCTCGCCACGATGGAAGGGCGCGGCGTGATCGCGCTGCCGCGCCAGTTGATCGCGCTCATGGGTAAAGCGCCCGCGATATCGCCCAGATCGTCGTTCGTGAAGACACCGCTGATGTAGTCAAGCCTGGTCAGGCTATCCACGACCTGTGCGGCGCGGCCCTTCGCATCTGCGCCGAAGACGTAGATCAGGTCTGAGCCGCCATTCGGTACCACGAGCACATCGGGATGCGCGGGGTCTTGTCCGATCGCAGCGCCCTTGGTCACAGGAAGATTGAGCGCCTTGCCGATGTCGGTGGCCAGAAAGCCCGACGGCCGCTCCGCACCGGACGCATCGCGCTTGTCGATGGTCGAGAAGCCGTGATCGGCGGTGACAAACACATCGGTCGTCTTGGCGAGCTTGTTGGCTTTCAGCCACGCGAGCAGGGCAGACAGCGTTTCATCCGCATCCTTGATCCCCGCCTGACCCGTTGGGCCGTTGATCGTGTTGTCTTTCTGAACATGCTGACTCATATCCGGATCACGTGACCAATAAAGCATCGCGAATGGCTTGCCGGACGCTGCGAGTTTCGGCAGCACGACCTTCGTCGCGACGGTGGCCATGTATTGCTGCTGCTTATTGTTCGGCGCATCCGTCTTTGGCGCAGTTGCATCGAGACCAGCGGCTTTGATCGCATCGAGAACATCCGGTGCGACCGCGATGCCTTTGTCCGTGTTAAATGCATCGTCGATGACGATTGTCTCTTTGCCGTCGCGTTGGGTCACGTCCTGAATCGAGGTCGGCCCGACTTTGCCTATGACGGCGGTCGCGAATCCCGCCTCGCGCGCCGCGGCGATGAGCGACGTCTCATTGAGATAGTCACCGCCAAAATGCTCGTTCATTTCGCCGAGCGCCTTATCGTCTTCGAAGCCGATGACTGGCGGATTACCAAACCCGGAAAAGATCGCGTTGCCGAAATTGCCGGTATCGCCGATGTAGTGGCCGGTGGCGATCGCGGACGCATTCACTGTTGTGATTGTCGGATAGAGCGCGTGGCTGTTGGTGAAGTCGACGCCCTGGCTCTTGATCCGCCACAGCGTTGGGGCCGATTTTGGCGTCACGCTCACGTAACGCAGTCCGTCCGCCACGAAGATCAGCACGTTGTGCGGCTTGCCGGAGGCCATGGCCGGTTGAAGGCCAGTGGCGAGCAAGGCCGCAAGCGTCACGGAACGGAGCAAAATCATCGCAGAATCCCTCATTTTGGCGGAGCTTACGCGGCCCTCGCGACAAGAAAAGCTACCCTTGACTAAGGGGGGCCCGGTTCGCCACATACGCGCCGGATTCCGCCAGATTTTGAAGGTTTTGCCGGCATGCACGCCTATCGCACTCACACCTGCGGCGAATTGCGCAAGGCGCATGTCGGCCAGAACGTGCGCCTGTCGGGATGGCTGAACCGCCGCCGCGATCATGGCGGGCTACTGTTCATCGACCTGCGCGACCATTACGGCATCACGCAATGCGTGGTGGAGCCGGATGCGGCAGCGTTCAAGGACGCCGATCTGGCGCGTGCGGAGTGGGTGCTGACGCTCACCGGCAAAGTGGTCGCGCGTTCTGCCGAGGCGGTAAATCCGGATATGCCGACTGGCGAGATCGAGATCCGGATCGAAAGTGTTGCGGTCCAGGGCCGCGCACAGGAATTGCCGCTGCCGGTGTTCGGCGATCTCGACTATCCGGAAGACACGCGTCTCAAATACCGTTTCCTCGATCTACGCCGTGAGCGCCTGCACCGTAACATCACGCTGCGCTCCAGGGTGATCTCATCGATCCGTAGGCGGATGATCGAGCAGGGCTTCACGGAGTTTCAGACGCCGATCCTGACGGCATCGTCGCCCGAGGGCGCACGGGACTTCCTGGTACCGAGCCGGCTGCATCCCGGCCAATTCTACGCGCTCCCACAGGCGCCGCAGCAGTTCAAGCAGCTCATCATGGTCGCCGGCTTCGATCGCTACTTTCAGATCGCGCCGTGTTTTCGCGACGAGGACGCGCGCGCCGACCGCTCGCCGGGCGAGTTCTACCAGCTCGATCTTGAGATGAGCTTCGTCACGCAGGACGACGTGTTCTCCGCCGTCGAACCGGTGCTGCATGGGGTGTTCAGCGAGTTCGCCGACGGCCGCGATTGCGGGCCAGCCAAATTCCCGCACATCACATACGAAGACTCGATGCTCAAATACGGCAACGACAAGCCGGATTTGCGCAATCCGCTCGTCATCTCAGATGTCAGCGATGTGTTCGCGCGCGACGATGTCGAGTTCAAGGCGTTCAAGAACAAGACCGTGCGCGCGATACCGGCGCCCGGCGCTGGCGCACAGCCGCGGTCGTGGTTCGACAAGATCGACGGCTGGGCGAAAAGTGAGATGGGTGCGGCCGGGCTCGGCTACATCGTGATAGAAGGCCAGGGCGGCAAGGGGCCCATCGCCAAATTCCTGCCGCAGCCGGCGCTCGAAATGTTGATCGCGCGATGCGGGCTGACACCCGGTGACGCCGTGTTCTTCTCGGCAGACGCAAAGAAAGATCGCGCGGCAAATCTCGCAGGCTACACGCGCACGCGCATTGGCCGCGATCTCGGGTTAATCAATGACAAGGAATTCCGGTTCTGCTGGATTGTCGATTTCCCGATGTATGAGTGGAACGAGGACGAGAAGCGCATCGATTTCTCGCACAATCCATTCTCGATGCCGCAATACGCGCGCGAGAAATTCCTCTCGCTCGACAAGGCGGACAAGGACACAATCCTTGGCCTCAAGGCCTATCAATACGATATCGTCTGCAACGGCATCGAGCTCTCATCCGGCGCGATCCGCAATCACGATCCCGAAGTGATGCTCAAGGCGTTCGAGATCGCGGGCTATGCGCGCGAGGAGACCGAAACCAAGTTCGCCGGCATGTTGAACGCGTTCCGCTATGGCGCGCCACCGCATGGCGGCACGGCGCCCGGGATCGACCGCATCGTCATGCTGATCGCAGGCGAAGAGAACCTGCGCGAAGTCACGATGTTCCCCATGAACCAGCAGGCGCAGGACCTGATGATGAATGCGCCGAGCGACGTCTCCGCGCGGCAGCTCAAGGAACTGCATATTCGCACAGTAATGCCGGAAACGAAGTAGCTTACGGAACCACCGTCACTGCCGTCGTCGAAGGTGCCGTCGAGGCGCGGTTGTAAAGTGCGAAGACCTGCTCCAGGAGTTCAAACGCCTGCATGGTGAGATGATCGTCGCCACGCGGAACGCTATAGGTCGTGCCGTGATAGGTGACGCGCACGGCAGGCTCCGAGATATCGCTTGGG
>CAZCJI010000020.1:0-16285 GCA_964498625.1 uncultured Rhizobium sp. | reverse complement strand
GTGCGGGAAGAACGACTTCATCTCGGCATAGAGCTGTGCTGCCAGCGTTTTGTTCGGCGCGAGGATAAGGGCAGGGCGCTGCACCGCCTCGATCACCTTGGCCATCGTGAAGGTCTTGCCCGAACCCGTGACGCCGAGCAGAACCTGGTCGCGCTCCGCATCGCGAATGCCGCCGACCAGTTCCTTGATCGCGGTCGGCTGATCGCCGGCCGGTTCGTATTCGCTCACCAGCTGGAACTTGATGCCGCCTTCGGATTTCTCCGGACGCACCGGGCGGTGCGGCACGAAGCCGGCGAGTTCCGCCCCGGTCGCGCCATGCAGCGGAAGATTTCCGATCAGCGCGATCAGCGAGTCGTTGTTCTCGGGCGGCCCGGGATCGTAGGCCGTGCCCGCGGGTTCGACCGCGACCTTGCCCACCGCAGCGCGGAATTTCGCCGCGTTGTCGGACAGACCTTTGCGCCCGCGTCTGGGAACCATGCCGTTGTTGTGCGCCATTGCGGCAATATAAGGAGTCGCCGCGCGATTTGCAGCCCGTCTGCTGCCAGACTGCTGACAAGGATATGTCAGCAGCAGACGCTGCATTTGCTTCGCGTCTGTGGCTAGATTGCGAAAGAACAGGATCGGAAGTGAGATTTCCATGATGCGGCAGGCTTTGACGGCAATTGCTTTTGCGTTTTCGCTTTCCCCGACTGTCCGCGCGTCAGCCGATGCGCCGCCGGTGCCCCCCGCGGCCGTCAAACCCAACGACTACACCGCCGCCGCGAATTGGCTCTGCCGTCCCGGCCGCGCCGATGCCTGCGCGGTCGACGAGTCGGCAACGGTCGTGAACGCGGATGGCAGCGAGCGCGTGGAGAAATGGTCCGCCGATCCCAATGCACCCGTCGATTGCTTCTATGTCTATCCAACCGTCTCCAGGGAGACGACGCCGAACAGCGATATGATCCCGGGTGCCGGCGAGAAACTGGTGGTTCAGCATCAGATCGCGCGCCTGGCATCCAAATGCCGCGTCTACGCGCCGATGTACCGGCAGGTGACTCTGGTGGCGCTCCGCGCGCGTCTTGCCGGCAAGCCCATGAATGCCGATCGCATGCTCGCCTATAACGATGTGCGCGACGCGTGGAACGAATACCTCGCGCACGACAATCACGGCCGCGGCGTGGTGCTGGTTGGTCACAGCCAGGGCTCCGCCGTTCTTACCGCCTTGGTGAAAAACGAAATCGACGGCAAGCCGATCCAGAAGCAGATCGTTTCGGTCATCCTCGGCGGGGCGTCGTTGCAGGTTACAGTTGGCAAAGATGTCGGCGGCGATTTCAAGAGCATCCCGCTATGCCGTTCGGCGGCGCAGACGCAATGCGCGATCGCGTTCGCATCGTTTCGCGCCAATGTTCCCCCGCCGCCCGGCGCGCCCTTCGGTCAGAGCCGGGAGCCTGGGTTGATGGCCGCGTGCGTGAATCCGGCCGCGCTGTCCGGCGGCAGCGCGCTGCTCAAGAGCTATCTCGCTTCCGGCGAAGTTCCTCTCTCGCCGGAAACGCCGCTTCCGTGGGCCAAGGGCGGTGCGCCGGTCACGACGCCGTTCGTCTCTGCGCCCGGTCTGTTGAGCGGCGAATGTGTCGCGAACGAGCATGGTTCCTATCTGGCCGTGACGGTCAACGCCGTGGCATCCGATCCGCGCACGGACGACATCATCGGCGATATCGTACGGGACGGAAAGATCGACAAGGGATGGGGTTTTCACCTGATCGATATGAATCTCGTCATGGGCAATCTGGTCGACGATATCGATGCCCAGTCGAAGGCCTGGCTCGCGGCAAACAAGTGATTGCCGCGCGCCGGCGTGCTGCAAGGACAGGAACTGCTGACAGGAAGTGGCAGGAGCCTCGCCCCATGCCTGCGGCGTTGACGCAATTCTCGGGAATTGAAGAGCGGCGCGCGGACATCTAATCTACTTCTGGTTTTAACTCGGGGAACTGTTGTGATGATGCGCACAACGATTTTGACTGCCACCCTTGCCATCCTGCTTTCCCGGACGACCTACGCCGCGACGCTCATTCCGATCCCGCTCTATCCGAAGAGCCACGAAACCCGGGTAATAGGGATCAACAACAACAACGTATTCACAGGTGGCTATTATCTCACGGGGAAATCGGAATCCGCATTCTTCGGGACAATCGACGGAAACTACACACCGTTCGACTACCCCGGCCAGCATGAGGATGTGGAGGGACGCGGGATAAACGACTCCGGCGAGATTGTTGCATATGTAAGTACCACCGGCGTGATATCGGCATTTGAGCGCTTCATCGACAGTTCGGAAAAAATGATCAAAGTAAGCAACGAGCCAGCTGACTACTCATTTTCCGACGGGATCGATTCAAAAGGAGTATTTGTCCTGGAAGCGGTTTTCGACGGCGAAAAATATAGCTGCTATGGAAAAAATGCTCGTTGCAAAAGCGACCTATTTATCTTCGGCGACGAGTATTCCAATCCCAGAGGCATTAATGATCGCGGCACCGTTGTCGGTTTTTCCGGGTCTCAAGCGTGGGTAGTTGATAACGGCGTCAGCGCTTGGGTTACATATCCGAATGCGCTGTATACTTACCTCGGCGCGGTAAATAACAAAGACATTGCGACAGGTGTTTGGACGGAACAGGACGGCGTCACAAGTCACGCGTTCCTGTACGATATCAACGCTGGAGAATTCCAGGAACTGACGCTTCCCGGGCTTCACAATACCTACGCTGCCGGCATCAACGATGTTGGTCTCGTTGTGATCGGTTCGGACGAAGGGCCGTTTCTTTATTGTTCAAAGAAAAAATCTTGCCCCAAGGCCGGTATCGAAGTGCCAAGTCCGAAAGTCGTGAAGGCGCGGGTCGAGCCTGTTCATTAACTCGATCCGGGTTATCGCGTCGCCCAAGACAGGATATAAGTTCATCCGGCCTGAAGGATGGGTGCGATGAGGACGACAATCGTTTTGGCAGCCATATTTGCGTGTGTGGTCCTCCCTGCCGTTGCGCAGGACATCACCACGCAGATGCAGGAACGCGCCGACTACGGCGCTGGCAACATGAACCACGATCCCGGCGCGCCGGACTCCGCCAATCAGGCGGAGCGCAAGCGGGTCAACGGCAACGATCCCGAAGGCATCGCGGAAGATCTCCGGCTTCACGGCCAATGCGACAAGGCGCTCCCGATCCTTCGCCGTTTGGTGGAGGGCGAAGCAGGCTTTGCGATTTCGCAGTTCAATCTTGGCCTTTGCCTGTTCGATCTCGCCAAAACGCAGAAGGATCCTCAGCAGACACAGGCCATGAACAAGGAAGGCGCCGAGTGGGTTTTGAAGGCGGCAAATGGCGGTTTCGGCAAGGCCCAGGCCATGGCGGTGGTGCTCTACCTCGATGGTTTGGGTGTCGCGGCCGATCCGGTGGAAGCCGGAAAATGGGCCTATGTCTTTCGCGACAACGGTTCGCGTCTCGTGCTCGGGCTGCCGGACATTTCCGCCGATACGCGCAGCCGGCTCGATGCCGTCCTCACCGGAGACAAGCGCAAGGAAGCACATGCCCGCGCCAATTCCTGGGTCCAGACCGGCGACCGCACGGAACAGTAACCGTCAACCATTGCAGCAAGTTTAGGATCGCGGGTCTAGGGCGCTCGGTTGGGTATGATAGAACCCCGGATGCAGAGCGGAGACGCGGCATGAAATCCTTACTCGCAATTGCGGCGGTCGTTTTCGCCACCACCTTCGCGGCCCCGGCGCTTGCGCAGATGGGCAGCGCGGGCGGCAATTACGACGACTATACCGGCGGCATTCGCGATCCCGGCATACGCGATCCGCGTATCGGCAAGTCGAAACAGGGAAACGATCCGGAAGGCATCGCGGAAGATCTGCGGCTCAGTGGCCAATGCGACAAGGCAGTCCCGCTTTTTCGCCGCCTCGCTGCCCAGGGGCAGGGCTTCGAGATTTCGCAATTCAATCTCGGCATGTGTCTGTTCGATCTCGCCAAGGCGAACAAGGATCCGGCGGAGGCGCAGGCCCTGAACAAGGAAGGCACGGATTGGGTCCTTCGCGCGGCGAACGCGGGCTACGGCAAGGCGCAGGCCATGGCGATTCTTGTCTATCTCGATGGATTGGGTGTCGCTGCCGATCCGGTGGAAGCCGGGAAATGGGCATACATCTTTCACGACAATGGCACGCGCATGGTGCTGGGGCTGCCGGATCTCGATCCTTCCCTGCGCGGCCGGCTGGATTCGGTTCTGACGGGCGACAAGAAACGGGAGGCGCGCGCCCGCGCGGATTCCTGGACACAAACGGTCGCGCGCGAAGATCCGTGACGCATGTGGGGCAGGGGCCGTATCGGATGAAAAATGTTATCGCTGGTGTTTGTTTTGCGATGGTGCTTTGCGTGCAGGCCAACGCGCAGACGGATAGCAACAGCAACGCGGATGTCGATCCGCGGATCACGTCTTATAAAGACCACAACAATCCGGAAAACATCGCCAACGAGATGCAGCGCAAGGGAAACTGCGGCGAAGCCGTTCCGATCTTCCGCAGCATCACGGCGAACCAGATTCGTTACGAGGAAGTCCAGTTCCATCTCGCGACATGCCTGTTCTCGCTCGCGAAAGCACAGCATGACGCGCAGCAGGCGCAGGCGCTCAACGCCGAAGCCGCGGAATGGATCGTTCGCGCCGCCGATCAGAATATCGAAAAGGCGCAGGCCATCGCGGTGCGGCTCTATCTCGACGGCATCGGCGTCGCCGCCGATCCGGTCGAGGCTGCAAAGTGGGCTTATATCTTCCACGACAACGGCACGCGTCTGGCGCTCGGCGAGCCCGATCTCGATTCCGCGCTTCGCGACAGGCTGGAAGCGGCCCTGACCGGCGAAAAACGCAAACAGGCCCATGCCCGCGCGGATTCCTGGACACCGTCCGGCGAACAGGCGGAGCCGTAGGTATTTTTCGGCATGCGGGCATATAGTGGGTTGTCTCGGGAGGTATCGGCGATGAACAGGAATGCTCTCTACGTTGCAGCCTTTGCCGGTTCGATTGCGGCATGTCTGGCCCTGCCGGCCAACGCCCAGTTTTATGGCGGCAGCGGCGGCAGCAGCGGGGGCACCGGCGCCACCTATAGCGGCGACCAGCATTACGGATCGCCGCATGAGATGCCGCAAAAAGATCTTGCGCCGCAGAGTTTCGACGCCGGCTCCAGGGCGGAGGAACTGCGCGTCAAAGGCAAATGCGATCAGGCGATTCCGTTGTTGCGGGGGCTTGTCGACAATGGCGGCGCCTCGGAGATCTCGCAATACAATCTGGGCCTCTGCCTCTTCGATGTCGCGGAGAAGGATACCGCGCATGCCGCCGATCTGAAGAAGGAAGGCGCAGGCTGGATCATCGGTGCGGCGAATGCGGGGCTTGCGAGAGCGCAATCGCGCGCGGTCACCCTTCTTCTCGACGGAATTGGAGTACCGCCGGACCCGGTCGAGGCGAAGAAGTTCGCGCTTCTCTATCAGGGCAATCCGGGACGCTATAATTTCAATCTGCCGGAAATACCCGAGGACGTGAACAAGCGTCTCGATGTGGCGTTGACCGGCCCGCAGCGCACCGAAGCGCGCAAACGCGCCAATGCCTGGACACCGCCTTCGCTGCAGGAATAGAAGAACAACGCTGCATTGTGCGCGCTATGCTTGGCGTTACCCGAAAATAAAGCAAGCCGCCAATCGTTAAGGCATGTGGGCGGGTATTAGTAAAATCGCAAACTGTCATTCGTAGCTTGCAAAGGTCGCAGTAGCTCAGAAGAGCACCTATGCCGGCGAAACGCCCGAGCATGCCATCGAGCGCGCAGGTCCGCCGCCGGCGCATTGCCGCCATTGCGGCGATCTTCGTATTTGCTCAGTTCATCATTGCCGGGTTCGGCGCCGCCGGCGTCGAAGGCATCAATATTCTGCGCGCCTATGCGGCGGGAGAGGCACAATGGTCGAAAGCGCAGAAGCGCGCGATCATCAGTCTCTTCAACTACGCCGCTTCCAGGTCCGAAAAGGACATGGCCGACTTTCGCGCGGACATCGCGGTGACCTTGGGCGACCGTGCCGCGCGCCGGACGCTGGAAAGCGCGTCACCGGATATCGCGCGTGCAAAGGCCGGATTTCTCGCGGGTCTGAACTCTCCAGACGATGTCGGCGGCCTCGCGTGGGGCTTTGTGCTGTTTCACCGCTGGGCTCCCTTCGCGCAAGCAGTCGAGGACTGGCGCCGCGCAGACGGTCTGGTCAAGCCGCTCTCTGCTCTTGCGGACAGCCTGCACGAGGCGGCCAAGCATGGCGCGCCGGACCGCGAACTTTATGCCGCGCTGAAGAAGACCGCAGAGCTGGACAGGCGTCTGACCGTGAACGAGCAAAGCTTCTCGTATCACATGGGTGAGGCGTCGCGCATCGCAAAAAATCTCGTTCTCGTCTTTCTCGCCGGCGTCAGCACACTCACAATGATTTTGGGTGCACTGTTCATCTGGCGTATCGCGTCCACGGGCGCGAAAGCCGAGGAACGCGCGGAGGAAAGCGAGGCGCGCGTGCGCGACTTTGCCGAACTTGCCGCGGACTGGTTTTGCGAACTCGATCGCAACCTGCGCCTGACGGATATCTCCAACCGGTTCTACGAGATCGGTCCGTCTCCCGGCGTCGACCTGAAAGGCTGCACATGGGCGGAAGCCGGCCGCCTTCTCGGCTTTTCCAGCCTTTCGCAGGGATATCTGAAGGCGTTGCGCGCGCGAGAGCCGTTCCGCGATCAACGTGTCCGCCTGCCGATGCCGGACCGGCGCGAGTTCTTCTGGTCGATATCGGGCAAGCCGCGTTTCGACAGCGCAGGCGCGTTCGCCGGCTACCGCATCGCCGCAACCAACATCACCGCCTTGATCTGCGCGCAGAACGACCTGACGGAGGCGCGCGACGAGGCAGAGCGCGCCAATCGCGCGAAGTCGCGGTTTCTCGCGAATATGGGCCACGAGCTGCGCACGCCACTCAATGCTGTTCTTGGCTTTTCCGAACTGATCGAGCAGCAGACCTCCGGCCCGGTCGGCAATGTGCGATATGTCGAGTACGCGCGCGACATCCACGGCTCGGGCCGCCATCTCCTGAACATCATCAACAACGTGCTGGAGCTGTCGCGTATCGAGGCGGGCGGCGTCGAACTTCAGGAACAGCTGTTGACTGTCGAAGACGTGGCTCAGGACGTCGTTGCGGAATACCGCGAGGCGATCGCAAACAGCGGCGTGCACATGCGTGTGGACATTCCCCAGGGACTTCCCGCCTTTCACGGCGACGCACGCCGCATGCGTCAGGTCCTGTCAAACCTGCTCTCTAACGCGGTCAAGTTCACGCCGGCCGAAGGCACGGTGGCGCTCGGTTGCCGGCACACCGAAGACGGCGGCCTTGTATTTCACATTCGCGACACCGGCATTGGCATGAGCGAAGAGGGCGTACGCGAAGCGCTTCGCCCGTTCGGCCAGGCCGATATCGGTCTGGCCCGAAAATTCGAAGGTGTCGGTCTGGGTCTTCCGCTGGCCAAGAAGATCGTCGAATTGCACGGCGGCGCGCTGCATATTGAAAGCGTGCCCGACCGCGGCACCAGCGTCAGCGTCGCACTGCCTTCGTCGCGCGTTGTCCGGCAGGCGATTGCCCGCGTCGCCTGATCGTCCGGGCGGTCGTGGGATTTCTCACTAGCGTATGACGCAACATTCACGTTGCGGTGAATTGACAGGCCTGAACGCTCGTGCCAATTTTTTGGCATGAGCACGAGGAAGCCAAAACGTAATCTCAAGGCTGTGCCCAAGGACGGCTATAGCCGCCGCGAGCGCGAGATCATGGATGCGCTCTACAAGCTCGGCAGAGGATCGGCGGCACAGATCCTCGAACAGATTCCCAATCCGCCCACCTACACCGCGATCCGCACGCATCTGACCATTCTGGAGAAGAAGGGTCACGTGCGGCATGCGAGCGACGGCACGCGTTACATCTATGAGCCCCTGGTAGGGCGCGAACAGATGGGCCGCCGCGCCATCGATACGCTGCTCAAGACATTCTACGGAAATTCGGTCGAGAACGTGGTGGCTGCGCTGCTCGACCAGGAAGACGTCGCGCCCGATGTGCTCGATCGTCTGGCGAAGATGATCGACAAGGCGAAGGAGGAGGGACGATGAGTACCCTGTTTGCCGTGCGCGCGCTTCTGTTCGCGGGCGAATGTTTCGCGGCCTCTCTGGTCCTCCTTGCATTGGCGCGTATCGCGAGCGTTTTCGTCAAACAGGCCGCGATGCGCCATTTCGTTTGGTTGACCGCGTTTGGCGTCTTGCTCGTTCTTCCCGCCGTGGCGCTGATCGTACCGCCGCGTATCACGATTACGCGCGAGGCCGATGCGCCGAAAGCGATACCGGCTTATGTCGAATACAGCGTGCCCACTTCTGCATCGGTCGCCGTCGACGCAATGCCGGAACCGGCGGTCGCGCCCACGCCCGCGCCCTCTTTCCATCCCGGCACGCGCAAGATCGCAATCGGACTGTTCGCGCTATGGCTCGCGGGCTTTCTGTTCGCCCTGACACGCATCGTCCGCGCCCTGATCGGATTACAGATCCTTCGCCGCGCCAGCCGCCCACACACGCTGACCTATGCCGATCTGCCATTCACCGGCGCTTCGCGGCGCGAATGCGAACTGCGAATCTCCAATCGTGACGATGGGCCGATGGCGTGGGGCATCTTCAGGCCCGTGATCCTGCTCCCCGGGAACGCGCGCGCGTGGCCGCGTGAACGGCTGCAGGCCGTGCTGCTGCATGAGCTCGCGCATGTGCGCCGCCGCGACGGGCTCATGCAGATGCTGTCTCTGCTCGCCTGCGCGATCTACTGGTTCAATCCGCTGATGTGGATCGGTGCGCGCGCGCTCCGCCGCGAAGCCGAGATCGCGGCCGACGATGCCGTGATCGTGTCGGGCATCAAGCCTTCCGCCTATGCCGGCGAGTTGTTGCAGCTTGCCGCGCAATTCAACGGGCGCCGCGCGGTGGCCAGCGTCGCGATGGCCGCGCCGTCGTCTCTCGAAACCCGTGTGAAATCCGTTCTCGCGCTCAACAATGTCCGCAAGGGAGTAACGCCTATGGATGCTTTGAAGGTTGCCCTGTTGGGCGCCGCCGCCACCGCGCTGATCGCTGTTGCGCGTCCCGATGTTGTCGAGGCGCAGGACGCTGTCGCGCCGCCGCCGGCACCTGTTGCCGCGCCCTCTGACCTGCCGCCGGTCGATGCCATACCGACTGTTCCAGATGTCCCGCCCGCACCTCCGGCTCCGCCTGCGCCGCATCACCATCATGTTCACAGCGTGCAGTCCGCCGAAGCTGACTCTGCCGATCCGGCTCCGCTTCCCGCGCCTGCGGCTCTGCCGGCGCCCCCGGCCCCTCCGCCGCCTCCAGCCGTGCATGCCTTGCCGCCTGTCCCGCCGGTTCCGGCCATCGTCGATAGCGAAAACGACGAAGATGCCACCGCCGACATCGACGACGATGAA
The DNA here is from genome assembly GCA_964498625.1 of uncultured Rhizobium sp. GTDB lineage: Bacteria > Pseudomonadota > Alphaproteobacteria > Micropepsales > Micropepsaceae > Rhizomicrobium. The sequence goes on along the minus strand of CAZCJI010000020.1, from coordinate 6,763 downwards.
GGCGCAGACGCGAAGGGGGACAGGAATGTGAAGGTCCGGGTGTGGACCGACAAGGACGGCCGCCGTCACGAGACCCGCACCGTTCGTACGCTCAGCCCGGCCGAAAAAGCGCACATCGACAAAGAGGTTGCGCGCGCCCAGGAAGAAGCCCGGCGCGCTGGCGCCGAAATCCAGCGCATGCAGCCCGAGATCGAGAAAGCGCTCGCCGCCGCCAAGGTCAATGAGAAGGTGGCCAGGGCCATGCGCGAGGTCGAGCCGCGCATTCGCGCCGAGATCAACAAGGCCATGGCGGAAGCCAGGCCCGAAATCCGCGCCGCCATCGCCGAAGCGCATATCAGCGAAAAGGTGATGAAGGCGATCCACGACGCACAGCCCAAGATCGACGAAGCCATGCGGCGCGCGAACGAAGCGGAACGCCGCGTGCGCGTCACGCACACGGACAACGGCCACATCTCGGTCCATGTCGATCGGGATGACGACAACGACGACGAGGATGACGACGGCAAGTGAGCGGCACGTTGGCGCAAAGGGAAAAGCAAATGGCGAGTCCGGCCAGGACTTCGAGGTATGCCTAAGGGGTGGTGTGTTTGGGCGCTTCCCCGCCTCCTGAAAACAGCCTATAGTGGCAGTTCGATCTGCGGGGAGAGAACCATGCGCTATCTGATCGCCGCCGCCGCAATTGCCTTGTGCACCTTTCCCGCGCACGCCACCGGCACGATTTCCGTGGTGATAAAGGCACCCTTGCACCAACCCCAAGCTTGGCAGCCTTATTACGATTATGCGGTACCTGCCGGTAAAAACCTTTTTGTAGCCTTTCAGTGCGCCAGCGGCTCCGCACTCAATGGCGCTTTCTACCCGAATCGCTACGCAAAGCACGGGCTGTCTCTTCGCTCGAATTACTGGGATCCTACCGAGACAAGGAATTGGGTATGGAATATCGTGTGGCCCGGCGGTGCTCCCGCAAACTCGCACGTGTTTTTCAGCGGCTATTGTTCCTGAGGCTATCACAGTTTGGGGAGGCGCCCCCGGCTGTTTTCGGTTGCGTGGTGACGATTACGCCGTGACCTTTTTCAGGAAGCGGCGTTCTTCCTTCAGGATGAACTTTTCGCGCTGCGCGAATTCGAAATTGGCGACGCATTTGGGATCGTTGCGCAGGCAGGCGCGATAGTTCTCGTAGGCCGCCAGGCTCTCGAACCCGATCAGGGCATGAGCTTCGTAGTTCGTGCCTTCGTAGGGGAGGAAATAGCCGATCAGCGCCCCGCCGCAGGCCGGGATCAGCGTCAGCCATGCCTTGGCATAGGTCTCGAAGGCGTCGCGCCTGAACGGATCGATCTCATAGCGGATGTGGCAGACGATCATGCTTCCATCTTCATCGAAGTGTTCGCGCTGAATAGCACTTGCAGCGCCGGCGATGCTTCGGCGAACATCGAAGTATGAAAGAAGGGCCTTCCATTGCGCCGGTGGCTGCGCTCGCCGGCGACCCAGCACGTGCCAACATGCTTGCCGCACTACTGAGCGGCAAAGCGCTGACGGCGGGAGAACTCGCCAATGAAGCCGGCATCACCGCGCAGACAGCAAGCTCGCATCTGGTGAAGCTGGAAGAGGGCGGGCTGATCGCGGGCGTGAAGCAAGGACGCCATCGCTATTTCAGGCTCTCCGGGCCCGATGTCGCCGGGATGCTCGAAACGATGATGGGCGTTGCGCAACGTGCCGGCCACACCCGCACACGCACAGGCCCGAAGGCGCCGGAGCTGCGCAAGGCGCGTGTCTGTTATGACCATCTTGCCGGCGAGATGGGTGTCGCGTTGTACGACGGTCTCGTGAACGCGCGTCTCATCGCGGGCGGCGATGCGCTGCGCCTTACCAAACGCGGGGAAGCGCATATGCGCGCCTTCGGGATCGATCTCGACGCGCTGTCACGCGAGCGCAGGCCGTTGTGCAAATCCTGCCTCGACTGGAGCCAGCGCCGTTCGCATCTCGCGGGCGGATTGGGCGCGGCGTTGCTCGATCGCTTCTACGATCTCAAATGGGCGAGGCGCGACCGCGAGAGCCGCGCGGTGCATTTCTCGCCGGAGGGCGAACGGGCGTTTCAGCGCTTGCTACGGTAAGTGAGTGCCAGCGATACGCAGTGTCGCAGCGCATCCTCGGGCAGCTTTCCACGCGCGTTCATGAGGATCGCGCGATTACCGTCATACGTGAGCTCGGGATAGAGCTCCCGAAACGTCGCGATCAGATCGGTATGGCAGATGAAGTACATTGCCACGTGCTTGGGATCTTTCTTCAGCGCGTCGATGCGGATCGTGCTGCCGCCTTTGGCAAGATAGGCCGGCTGGCCCCATTTCAGTGTCTCTTCGAGGGCAACGCCGTCCATCTTCGCGGCGGTATCGCGCACGATCTTGCGCAATCGCAACAGCCTCGTCCGCGCCGCAGCCGGATACGCCGCGAAGACATCCGCGACCGCTTTAGGGATCGCGGATGCTTGGTTGGCTTCGCCGGCTTTGCGTTTGGTCACGCCGCCTTCTCCGCCAGGTCGGGATAATACCGCTCCACCATCCGGTCGCGATAAGCGACGAGGTTGGCATGACCCTCCGCCGCCTTGCGCAGCTTTGTGTCGAAGAACGGCGTCAGCACCGCGGCCGTGAATGCGAACGCGGTCGCATCGGCGCCGCAGGGCGTATCGCCGAAGAGATGCGGCTTGTCGCCAAGCTGCGCCGCGAGCGCATCGATAGAGCGCGTTCCAAGCTCCGCGACCTCGTCGTCGCGGTGCCGCCCGAGACCATGGCTATGCAGGGTCTGGCGCACACGCTCGCGCGCGCCCGCCGCCACGCCCTCCGGCGCACCGTCGAAGAAATGCGAAGGCCCTTTCTCCCAGTTCTCGTCATCCATCCAGCGCGCATGCACGATCGCGAAATAGAGATGGTCTTCCAGCATGCGCACGATCGCCCAGGCTTGCGCGCGCTGTTCTGCGCTCAGGCCCTTGTCGAAATCGAAGCCATGCGCCTTCTCGATATAAGCACGGATGAAGGTCGTGTCGCCGACGCGATGCGCGCCGGTCTTGATGAACGGCATCTTGCCCTTCGGCGCATCGGGCGGCGACGCGCGTTCGAAGCGATAGGGCACGCCGGCCATTTTCAGCTGCACCTCGCTTTTCATCACGAACGGGCTCGGGTCGGGCAGGCCGAATGCGGAGCCGAAACCGTAAAATGTGAGCATCTTCAATTCCTTCTCGATCATGGCTCTGGTCATACCGCCATGCTGCTGACAACATGCTGTCAGCAGCGTGACAGTAGGGTCCGACCATGAGACGCGCCGACAGGCTGTTTCGCATCATTCAGGTGCTGCGCCGCAAGCGCAGGCCCGTGACCGCGCACGAGATCGCCGAGGAGCTCGAGGCTTCCGCGCGCACGATCTATCGCGACATCGCGCAGCTCATGGCCGATCGCGTGCCGATCCGCGGCGAGGCCGGCATCGGCTATGTATTGGAAGGCGGCTTCGACATGCCGCCTCTCATGCTCACGCCGGACGAGATCGAGGCCGCGATGCTCGGTGCGCAATGGGTGATGACCCGCGCCGATCCCATTTTGGCGCGCGCCGCCAGCGATCTGATCGCCAAGATCGGCGTCGTGATCCCGGAGCATCTGCGTCCGCTGCTGATGGAGCCGGCATTGACGCCGCTGACGTCGCACAAGGGACCGCTCGATACGATCGACATGGCGCGGGTGCGCGCCAGCATCCGTGCGCAAGGCAAGATCGCGCTCATCTATCGCGACGAGAGCGAGCGCGAAACGCGCCGCGTGATTTGGCCGATCGCGGTGAGTTACTGGGATGCCGTGCGCCTGATCGTTGCGTGGTGCGAGATGCGCAAGGGCTTTCGCCATTTCCGCACCGACCGTGTGGTGATGGCCGAATTCCTGGAGGCGCGTTATCCCACACCGCGCCCCAGGCTCCGCGCGCAGTGGAAAAAAGAGATGGAAGAGCAATGGGCGCGCGAACTCGCCAGACGTGCGCGCTCGGCCGAGCCGGCGCCGATGGTGGAATGAAGAGCCCGGCGCAATTCCGCTATTCCTTAAAATCTAAATCAAATGCCTGTGCTTTCCCGGTTTCAGCCGGGTTTAATCGAATTCGACAACCGTGTCTTCACCACAACATTCCGCAGATTTGCCACAGTCGGGCGTTGCGATCGCGCATCGAATTCCTATGTCAGACGTTGTCCCGTGATAGGGGCAGGCAATTGGAAGTGAGTGACTGCCGTGAGAAACGTTTACAAAATTAAAAAGCAGAACATGCGCGGCGCAGAAAGCGCGCGCGGCCCGCTGTTGCGGAATGAGCCGCCGCAGGTGATCGGCTCCCACGCCGATTACCGGCGTGAGGACTACATATTCCAGCGCACGCAATCTCTGGAAATGCGCGCGCTGGAATGGGAAAACCGCCTCAAGCCGATGCACTCCTGGGCGCCGAATTTCGTCGCCAATCTGGCGTTCGAGATCTTCGCGTAAGGCGGAAAGCTATTCTTCTTTTTTGAGCATCGCCTCGGCATCGGCGGCCGCTTTTTTGGCCTTGGCGATGTCGGTATCGGCGAGACCTTCGCGCGTCTTGGCGGCCGCGGCTTCGAGCGCGGCTTTCTTCGGCGCGTCCGCGGTGTCGGGGATGGCACCTTTGCCCGCCTGCGCGCAGGGGTTCATCTGCTTGGCGTCGAAGCCGTTTCCGCCGGGACCGACCAGACAATTCAGCGCGTGGTGCAGATGCGCCTGCACACCGGCCATGTCGGATGCGGCTGCGGCATAGCCGGCGTGCTCATCGGCATTGACGATTTCGGAGTGGGCGTCGGCCAGAACGGCCGTCGGCATGACAAGAACCGCCGCCACGGCGGCGCCCAGAAATAGATTGCGCGAAGTCATTCTCGGTTTCCTTCCGATATTCCCTGTGAGGCGATCCTAGCACCGGCGCGTGAATGAAAAAACGGCCCGCACGAATGTGCGAGCCGTTCTTTACGTCATAATTTGACTAGTGGACCGATGCGAGTTCGGCCTGCAAAGGACGCGCGTCCGGATTCTTGGCGCCGCCATTCAGGATTTCGCCAACCGTCACGCGGCGGCCGTAGTAGTCGTTGTTCCACTCGTGACGGGGCTTGATCACAGAACCGTTGAAAGTCAGGCCGCCATAGGCGCCGGTGCCCGACGTCCACACCACGATATCGCCGCCGCGACCCGAGACCGCGCCTTCCGCGCCGGAGCTGAGCGTCACGACGGTGATGCCGCCGCCGGCGCCGAGCTTGAAGTTGTCGTGCTGAATGCCCTTCAGCGCGCGATCGGTCATCAGCAGCATCACGATCTCGGCTTTCTCGAGACCGATCTGCAGGCCGAACGACGCGGATCCCATCGAATAGAACGCCGGCGCGCTCCAGCTGTCGCGGCCGAGGCGCTTCATCAACACGCCGTCGCCGCCTTCGGCGCCGAAGATGAAGCCGCCTTTTACGAGGCCAGGCACGATCAGCACGGCCTTGGCATGACGCAGCATGTCCTGCGCGGCGCCGAACGCCGGATCGCTCTTCATGTGTTCGGCGACGCGGGTGGCGTGTTCGACCAGGCGGCCTTCGTCGGAGGCCTGCGCCGCCGAACCGGCAATCAGTGTCGCGGCAAACGCGGCCGCGACCAGGTATTTCGAAATCGTCATGGATATCTCCTCTGTGCGAATAGGCAGATGATACCTTCGCTCTTTCGTCAAACGCGTGACGGCGGGCGAAGTTCCGGCAACCCTACCATCGCAAGGCCAAGCGCCCCAAGAGCGCGCCGAGAAGTCCCATGATCGCAATGCCAAACGTATACCAGAGCGCCACGAACGCGGCCGCGCTTTCATCGCAATGAAGCGCATAGATGAACGCGCCGGCAGCGCCCGCCAGCAGGCCCGCCATCGCGCCTGTCACACCCGGTCGCGTCGGCGCGGCTTTGCGCAGGGCCAGGAATATGCCGGCGAAAATCGGCAGCGCGAGAATCACGATGCGCCACGGGCAGACCTGATGCGAAGACCCCATCAGCATCGGCATGCGCGCATCCGCGGGCGCCATCATCATCTTCATGGAGGCCCAAGCCGCCAGCAGCGCGAAAGGCAGCGCCTCCAGGATCATCTGCAGGCGCGACGATGCGCCAGGACGCGACAGGCGTTCGAGAGTCCAGAATCCCGCGACGGCGAACAGCAGCGTGTAGAAGAACTTCATCCAGTACGCGCCGGTGTGCATCGCGGGCATGAGATCGGGCCGGATGCCGAGCCAAAGCGCCATCAGCGCAAAGGACACGAGCACGCCGCCGCCGACACCCAGCAATAAGGCGCGCGTCATCGCGGCCCTGCTTGTGGGCGCCGCACGCGCGGAAAGGGACTCGATCAGCGTATCGGTCTTCATGGTTTCTGTCCGATCATCGCCGACAGCGCTTTCAAAGCGCGATGCACACCCACCTTCACGCCGGATTCCGAAAGGCCGGTGCGCTCCGCGGCCTCGGCGGTCGAAAGACCTTCGATCTTCACCTGCCGAACCAGATCGCGCTTCGATTGCGGAAGCTTTGCGAGCAGTTGTTCGACATCGCGCTTCGCGCTCACGCTTTCGGTGTCTTCCTCCGCGAAGATACTGTCGGCTTCCTCCAGCGGAAGCGTGCGGCGGACCTTCGCGCGCCGGAAATGATCGATCAGCTTGTAGCGCGCGATCGCGTGCAGCCACGCGGTGAACGGCATGGCCGGATCGTAGGTGGCACGTTTGGTATGGATCGCGATC
>CAZCJI010000019.1:0-16641 GCA_964498625.1 uncultured Rhizobium sp. | reverse complement strand
GCGGGGGCCTATGGCGCGGTGATGTCCTCGGCCTACAATGCGCGGCCGCCCGCGCCGGAGGTTCTGGTCAAGGGCGGCGAGTGGACCATTGTCCGGCCCCGGTTGAGTGATGACGCGCTTATCGCCCTCGACAGACTTCCGCCCTGGCTCGAAGAGCAGGCGCACTGAAGCGTTCGTCGCCGCGGCGCGCGCGGCGCTGACGTGGGAACGCGTGTGGCCGGCGCTCTGGCCCGCCACCGGTATCGCTGGACTGTTCATCGCGGCCGCGTTGTTCGGATTGCCCGCGTTGCTGCCCTGGCCGCTTCACGCATTGGTGCTTGCGGCGTGCATCACGGCGATGGGCCTGTCGCTCTTTTTCAATCTGGAGCATTTCCGGCTTCCCGACTGGCACGACGGCGCGCGCCGGATCGAGCGCGACTCCACCCTTGTCCATCGCCCGATCTCTGAACGCGAAGATGTGCTGAGTGCCGGCGACGGCGATGCCTGGGCTCAGGCGCTGTGGAACGCGCATTTGAGCCGCCGTCTCGCCGATTTCGGAACGCTGCGTTTGTCGATCCCGCTTTCCGCTCTGCCAGAGCGCGATCCACGTGCGCTCCGATATGTCGTGCTGCTTTTGATCGTGGCCGGCGCGTTTGTCGCGAACAGCGACTGGCGCAACAGATTGTTGTCTGCGTTCGGGCCCGGTACCAGCGAAGCAGCGAGTGTGTCCATCGACGCGTGGATCGATCCGCCGGCCTATACCGGCGAGCCGCCGGTCTATCTGACCGATAGCCGGACAATCAGCGTACCGACCGGTTCGACAATCAATATCCGCGTGCATGGCGCCGGTCACACGCCGTCGCTCTCCGTGGACAACGCCGCATTCAGTGGCAGCCAGGGCGAATATGCCGCGACCGCGCGCATCACTGAGAGCACAACCGTGCGCGTGCGCGCCAGTGGCCGCACGCTCGGCGACTGGTATCTGCGTGCACTGCCCGACGACAAACCGATGGTGGCCTTCTCGGCGAAGCCTGCCCGCACAGAACACGAAGCGCTCAAGCTTTCGTTCACGGCCGGCGATGATTACGGCGTGGTTGCAGTCAAGGCGATCATCAAGCCGCACGGCCGCTACGGCAAACCGCTGATCGTCGATCTGCCCTTGGACTCAGTCTCGGCCAAGGCGCTCACGCAGACCAGTTATCGCGATCTGACGGCCAACCCTTATGCCGGTCTGGATGTCGATATTGTGCTGCAGGCGATCGATGGCGCGGGACAATCGGGATTCAGCAAAGCGGAGCGCTTCACGCTCCCGGCACGCGTCTTCACCAACGCTCTTGCGCGTGCGCTGATCGAACAGCGGCAAGCGCTCGCCACCGGCGACGTCCGCGCGCGTCCGCGTGTGACTGAAACGATCGATGCACTGACCGTTGCGCCGGACCGCTTCTATCAGGATCAGCTTGGCGTCTATACCGCCCTGCGCAGCGTCTACTGGACGCTTACGCATGCCAATGAAGATGCCGACTATGTGCGCGCGCAGGACATGCTCTGGCAGATCGCGACCGGTCTGGAGCGCGGGGGATTGCTCAGCGCGGCGGAACAGCTTCGCCGTCTCCAGCAGATGCTGTCCCAGGCGCTGGCGCAGAACGCGCCGCAGGAAGTGATCGATTCGCTTCTGGAGCAATACCAACAGGCCCTGCAGCGTTATCTTCAGGCGCTGGCCGCCAATCCGCCCGATGCGAACACGCCCTCCGCGCCGGAAGGCAAGGTGATGAGCGAACAGGACCTTCAGGCGCTGCTCAAGGCGATCCAGCAGATGGCGCAGAGCGGCGACCGCGCGCAGGCAGCGCAGATGCTCGCGCTGCTGCAGAACCTGCTCGAAAATCTGCACATGACGCAGGGCAACGGTTCCGGGTCGGGCTCGCCGAAGGACAAGGCGCTGAGTGATGCGATCCAGGGACTTGGCGATCTGATGGGCAAACAGCGCGGCCTGATCGACAAGACGTTCCGCCAGCAACAGGGCAAGGGCGATCCCAAGGACGGCGGCTCAAAAGGCCTCGCACAGCAGCAGGGCCAGTTGCGCGATCAGCTCGACAAGGTTCTCAAGGGTCTTGGATCTGCAAAAAAAGACGCGCCGAAAACTCTTGGCGATGCCGGCAAATCGATGGGCGATGCGCAGGGCAATCTCAACGGCCAGGATCTGCCGAGCGCCAGCGGCAACGAAAAAGATGCGCTCGAAGCGATGCGCAAGGGTGCGTCCGACCTCGCCAAACAACTGATGAGCCAGAACGGGCAGAATCCCGAAGACGGGGGCACCGATCCGCTGGGACGCGACACCAACAATGGCGGCCGTGGCGTCAACGGCAATGTGAAGGTGCCGGACAAATCCGACCTCGCGCGCGCGAGAGAGATTCTGGAAGAGCTGCGCAAGCGCGCGGCCGAACGCGGACGGCCGCAGGAAGAACTCGACTACATCGACCGGCTGCTCAAACAGTTCTGATCAGGTCACGCAGCCGATATAGGGCAGGCCACGATTGTTGCCGGCATCGTCCATGCCATAGCCGACGATGAACTCGGTCACACCCTGAAACATCGCGAAATCGGCGTGGGCGAGTGCATCGGCACGGAGCTTGTCGACGGCGACTGCGGTGACGATAGACGTTGCGCCTGCCTCTTTTAACAAAGAGCGCGCTTTCACGATTGTGTTTCCGCGGTCCAGAACGCCATCCAGCAGAAGGACTTTCTTGCCGCGCACCCTTTCGCTCGAAGCGGCGATCACCGAAATCTCGCCGGCATTTTTCGCTTCGTAGGAGCGCAGCCACAGAAACTCCATCGGCAGCGACAGCCCTTCGCGCGCCAATGCGCGCATCAGGTCGGCGGCAAAGACGAACGCGCCGCTGAGAATGGGAACGACGATCTCCGGCTTGAGCGGCATGATCTCTTTGGCGAGACCGGCAATCTGTTTCGCGATTTCGGCCTCGGAGAACAGGATCTCCGGTTCGCCGGTCACTCGCCCGCCTTCGCGAAACGAAGCTCGAAATGGCGCGCGCCGGCGGGTGGATCGGTCAGGCGAGTCGAGAATTTGGAGGTCTGCCCGGTTTTGAGGGTCATGACGCCTGGCACGAAATTCCAGTGGTAAAGTTCATGGCGATCGTCGTCGATCAGCGCCACGCGAATCTGCGGCACGGGAAGTTCGCGCGTCGTTTGGTTGTCGAGTACGCCGCTAACGACCAGCACGCGCTGCCCATCCTGATTTTTGAACTGATAGCTGACGTCCCTGATATCGATGCCGGTGGCGTTCGTCTTCACACCCAATGCCGAATAGAGCGATGCCGATTGCGGCCAAACCGTCGCGATCTGCTGGCGGAAGGTCATCGCTGTCCATCCGACAAGCAGGACCAGAACAATCAATCCCACCCAGCCAAGGCCGGTCATCAACTGTGCGGGAACACGCGACGGCGCTTCCGGCGGCATGACCATGTGCACCGCCTCGCGCGAGACGGCGGGACTGGGAGAGAAAGCCGCAGGCCGTGCCGGCATCGGTTCGGGCGTTGGAGGCGGTGGCGTGTCGTCGACCACTGCAATGTCCGGGACCATGTCCGTTTCGACAGGCGGCGCGTCCTGATGCCAGAGATGGCCGCATTTTGCGCAACGCACATTGCGTCCCGAGGGCTGAAACTTCGCCGCATCGGCCTGGTAGCGCGTCGAACACTGCGGGCAGGTCAGGATCATGCCACGCGAAAATGGCGCAAGCGAGGTGACGAGGCAAGGCTCGAAACCGGGGCGATGCACCGCTATGTTGCGTGCATGGTTCGCTTCGAAAATGTCGGCATGCGCTACAGCGCCGGGCCGGAGGTGCTGCGCGATGTGACTTTTTCACTCGATGCGGGATCGTTTACCTTTCTTACAGGCCTGTCGGGCGCGGGCAAAACCACGTTGCTCAAGCTGATCGACATGACCCAGCCGCCGTCGCGCGGACTGGTCACGCTGTTCGGCCGCGATCTGAGTGTCACCAAACGGTCGGAGTTTCCGGCGCTGCGCCGTCGTATCGGTGTCGTGTTTCAGGATTTTCGTCTGCTCGATCATCTTTCCGCGTTCGACAACGTCGCATTGCCGCTGCGTCTCGCCGGGCGCAGCGCGAGCGATTATGTGCAGGACGTGGAAGAGTTGCTCTCCTGGGTCGGTTTAGGCGACCGCATGAAGGCGCGGCCGCCGACATTGTCGGGCGGCGAACAACAGCGTATCGCCATTGCGCGCGCCGTCGTTGCGCGGCCGGATCTGCTCATCGCCGACGAGCCGACCGGCAACGTCGATTCCGAGATCGGCCAGCGGCTGATCCGCCTGTTCGCGGAATTGAACCGGCTGGGGACGACCGTTCTGATCGCCACCCATGACCGCGCGCTGATCGAAGGTATGCGGGCGCGCGAGATGCGGCTGGTGGACGGACGCCTGATCGAAATGCGGGCGCAATCCTGATGGCTGTGCGCGAAGGCTCAAGCTCCATACTGCCGCGCGAGAAAGGCGCCGCCCCGCTCGATGTCGTGATCGCGGTGATGGGGTTTCTGGCGGCGCTGGCGCTCGGTGCATCGCTGATCGCGGATCGTACCGCGCTCGGCTGGCGTGCAGGGCTGTCCGATCATCTTACGGTGCAAATCCTTCCGCCCGCAAAGAACACGCCGGGACAGAGTCTGGATCAGCAGGTCGATGCGGCCTTGCTGGTCCTGCGTGCGACTGCAGGCATCGCGCATGCGGCGCCCCTGACGCAGGAACAGACCTTGTCGCTCGTGCAGCCCTGGCTCGGTGCCGATGCGCTGGTCGCGGAGTTGCCGTTGCCGCGTCTGATAGACGCCAAGATCGCGCCGGGCGCCGAAGTCGATATTCCCGCACTGACCGCGCAATTGAAACAGGCCGCGCCGGATTCGCTGCTCGACGATCACGCGCGCTGGATTTCGCGGTTGAAGGGTCTTGCCGATACGATCACGTGGTCGGCCTATGGCATTCTTCTCCTGATCGCGATTGCGACGGCGGCGGCGGTGTCCTTCGCGACCCGCGCGGGGCTTGAGGCGCATCACGAGATGGTCGAACTTCTGAATCAGATGGGCGCGCATTCGAGCTTCATCGCGCAGGCATTCGAGCGGCATTATTTCCGCTCCACATTGGGTGCCGCAGCCGTGGGTGCCATTCTCGCGGCGATCCTGTTTCTGACAGCCGGAGGATTGGAATTCGCCGGCATTGAAGCGGTGCCGTTCCTGCCGCCGATCGCGCTCAGGCTTTCCGAATTGCCGTGGCTTCTCGCCGTGCCTGTGGTGTCGGGCCTGATTGCGCTCGCGACTGCGCGACTGTCGGTTCTGGCGGCGTTGCGCGAGATATATTGACGGAAATTTGCCGCTTTTGGCGCTAGACTCGCGTTATGAAGACCGTGTGGAAGGTTCTTGCCGTCCTGTTGGTGCTGTATCTGGTTGGCTTCGAGATCTTCGTCACGAATTTGCCGGCACCGGCACGTGTTCAGCCCGCGCAAGGCATTGTCGCTTTGACAGGCGGCGACGAGCGGCTGGAAGCGGCGGTGAATCTGCTGGAGGACCGTGAAGGCCAGCGCCTGCTCATCAGCGGCGTGCATCAGGCGACGACCAAAGCGGAACTGAAAAAGCTGACGCATGGCGGCGCGCGTTTCGATTGTTGCGCCGACATGGGCTACTCGGCGGAGAACACGCGCGGCAACGCGCAAGAGGCAGCAAACTGGGTGCAGGCCCATCGCTTCAGAAGCCTGATCGTCGTCACCGCGCGCTATCACATGCCGCGCAGCCTGACCGAATTCCAGGCCGCGATGCCGAATGTGAAGCTGCAGGGTTACCCGGTCGAGCCGCAGCATATCGATCTTTCCGGCTGGTGGCACGATCCGCGCGCGCTGCGTGTGCTACACAGCGAGTATGTCAAATACCTCGCCAGCACGATAATGAATGCGGTGGACCGGAAAGAGCCCGCTCTTGACCGTAAGGCCGCAGCCCGCAACGCTCGCACCGTGTCTCGTTGAAGCTCTTCCGTTGACCTTTCTGCGCTCCGCGATCTTCTTTGTCTGGTTCGCGCTCGTCTCCGCGACGATCTGCATCGTCTTCCTTCCCGCGCTGATCCTGCCGCGCAAGATCACGGTATGGATGTCGAGACAATGGAGCGCACTTGTGTTCTGGGGTCTGCGCGTCATTGCCGGCGTGGGCTTCGAGGTGCGCGGAACGGTGCCACGCAATGGTGTGCTGGTTGCCGCCAAGCATATGAGCATGTGGGACACGCTCGCGCTCTATCTCGTGCTCGACGATCCGGCCGTGGTGTTGCGGCGAAGCCTTCAGTTCATTCCGTTCTATGGCTGGTACATCGCCAAGGCGGGATCGATTGCGATCGACCGCAGTGGCGGCGCGACCACGCTGCGCAGAATGACAGCGGCGGCAAAGCGCGCTCTGGACGCCGGGCGTTCGATCCTGATCTTTCCCGAAGGCACGCGAAAAAAGCCGGATGCGGCGCCGGACTACAAGCCCGGCGTCGCGGCGCTGTATTCGCAACTCGGTGTCACTTGCATTCCGGCCGCGCTGAATTCGGGATTGTTCTGGACCGGCTTTACGAAATATCCCGGCAATATCGTTCTGGAATTTCTCGAGCCCATCCCGCCAGGGTTGCGTGCACGCGATTTCTTGCGTCAACTGGAAAATCGAATCGAATCTGCAACGAGTGAGCTTGTCGAAGAGGGAAAAAATCGCTTGGAACGCGGCAATAAATCATAGTAATCTCTATCGGGTTTATAGAGATTACTTAAATGGCAATCGTGTCGTTCGGGGGAACGCGCATGCAGGACAAAGCACCGGTCGATCATGACGGTTGGGGAGCATTGATCGCATTCTGCGAAAGTGAGCGCCGCAGGATTTTCGAGCGGCTTGAGCCCCTGGAAGACGGCACGATACAATTGGCCAAGCGTAGCCCTCAGACCGGCGGCGTATGGATCGATACTACGACCGAAGACATCCAACGTTTGCGCAAAGCTCTGGCCAACGTCGACTCGGCTCTTGCGCAAGCGCGCCACTGGACGAGATAGCAGAGAAGGCTCAGAGATCGCGCAGCGTGCCGATACGCTTGCCGGTCAGACGATCCAGCTTCGTCTGCAGGTAGCGCTGATGCCCCACGGTAAGTGTGCCGCCGTCTTCCGCCCGCATCGAGGCCGCCTCGCTATGCAGAAGAACAAGCGCATTCCTCAGGTTCTGTGGCGCGCCTGCGATCGCGGTCGCCGAGCCGTGATCTAAGAGAAGATATCCGGGCGCTGGAGCGCGGCCGATGCCCGGCGCGGCGAATGCCGGAAATACCGCAGTGAGCACCGCGATAGAGCCTACAAATGCAACGGCTTTCACGAAGTCCTCCTTTCAAGGAGCCTGCAGAACAAACGCCGATTTGCGGGCTTCGTCATTCCTGAAATTGTCGCGAATCCTGTCGGCCGCGCGCAACAGGCTGGCGCGTTTTCTGGAAGCGTTCTAAAATCCTCCGAGGGTTGGGATATTCAACAGTGAACAACCGGATCGTTGCGACATTGCTCAGTATGGCACTTGCGCTGCCGGCATCCGGTTGCTGGAAAGAACAGCAGCAGGCGATGAAAGTCTGCCAGGCGCAGATTCCATATCAGGGCAAATTCCCGCCCGTCACGCGCACAAAAACACCCATCGTAATGTGTATGGAAAAAGCCGGATACGTCCGCGATTTTCACAACAGCCGGTGTACCGGCACTGCAGTACCGCGGCGAAATGAGGCCTGCTATCGCCCAAGGGGTTTCTTTGCGGCGCTTGGCTTTCGGATCGAGATGTTCAGCAAGCCGCCGGCGCCGCCGCCGGCAACGAACATTCACTAGAAGCTGGCAAACGCACCGGCTGCTATAAGAACATTTGTAGAACATTCCTTGACTTTAACCGCCGCTGCGTATATTTCTCGCAACCGCTCGGCTTGGGCGGCTATGAGGCGCCATGACCGACATCTCCCACCAGATCTGGGACATGAAATACCGGCTGAAAGCGCCGGACGGCACGCCTGTGGACGCGGATATGGAGTCCACCTGGGCGCGGGTCGCACTTGCGCTCGCGCAGGCGGAAAAGCCCGAAGAGCGACGCACCCATGCACTCGATTTCGCACAGGCGCTCGCGGGTCATCGCTTTCTGCCCGCCGGCCGCATCATCGCAGGTGCTGGCACGGATCGTAGCGTCACGCTCTTCAATTGCTTCGTCATGGGCACGATCCCGGATTCGATGGACGGGATTTTTTCCGGGTTGCGGGAAGCGGCGCTGACGCTGCAGCAGGGCGGCGGCATCGGTTACGATTTCTCGACGCTTCGTCCCAAGGGTGCGCCGGTGAAAGGCGTCGGCGCGGACGCGTCCGGCCCGGTCTCGTTCATGGACGTGTGGGACGCGATGTGCCGCACCATCATGAGCGCGGGTTCGCGCCGCGGCGCGATGATGGCAACGCTGGCCATCGATCATCCCGACATCGAAGAGTTCATCGCGGCCAAACAGACCAGAGGCCGCCTTACCAATTTCAATCTCTCGGTCCTGGTCAGCGACGCGTTCATGGACGCTGTCCAGCATGACGCGCAGTGGAATCTCATCTTCGGCGAGCGCATCCACAAGACGGTGCGCGCGCGCGATCTGTGGGACCGCATCATGCGCGCGACGTATGACTATGCCGAACCCGGTGTGATCTTCATCGACCGGATCAACGCGCAGAACAATCTCGCCTATTGCGAAACCATCCGCGCGACCAACCCGTGCGGCGAACAGCCTTTGCCGCCTTATGGCGCGTGTCTTTTGGGCTCGATCAATCTGGCGAAGCTCGTGAAGAATCCCTTCGGCGACGACGCGCATCTCGACCTCGATGAACTCGCGGCGCTGACCAAAGCCGCAATCCGGATGCTCGACAATGCCATCGATGTGTCGCGCTTTCCGCTGGACGCGCAGCGCGCCGAAGCGCAGGCCAAACGCCGCATTGGGCTTGGCGTCACGGGCTTGGCCGATGCACTGATCTTTTGCCGCTCGCGTTATGGCTCGGCGGAAAGCATCGCGCTGATCGAAGCATGGCTTTCGACCTTGAGTCACGCGGCCTACGCAGCGTCGGCGGAGCTGGCGAAGGAGAAAGGCGCGTTTCCGCTTTACGATGCCGCGGAATATCTGGCGCGTCCGCATATTCAATCTTTGCCGCAGGATATCCGTGACGCAATCGCCGCGCACGGCATCCGCAACGCGCTCGTCACCTCGATTGCGCCGACGGGCACGATCTCGCTGTTCGCCGGCAATGTGTCGAGTGGCATCGAGCCGGTGTTCGCCTACTCCTACAAGCGCCGTGTGCTGCAGCCCGATGGCACGCGCACCGAAGAGACTGTCGAGGACTATTCTTATCGCGCTTTCCAAGCGCATTTCGGCGACGCCGCGCTGCCGGACTATTTCGCCAATGCGCAGATGCTCACCCCGGACGATCATCTGCGGGTGCAAGCAGCGGCGCAGAAATATATCGACAGCTCGATCTCCAAGACGATCAATTTGCCGGCCGAGATTTCCTTCGACGGGTTCAAGGATGTCTATCTCTCGGCCTATGAGATGGGCTGCAAGGGTTGCACGACCTATCGCCCCAATTCGGTGACAGGTGCAGTGCTGGAAGAATTTCCGGTCCCCGCGCCTGCCGAAAATCCCGAAGAGCCGATGCTGCCGCTCCCCTTGCCGGAACAGCCGGCGCGTCTGCGCGATGGCGGCGTGGTCTATATGACCCGGCCGCTCGACCGGCCCGACGTGTTGCTCGGCCAGACCTACAAGATCAAATGGCTGGATTCCGATCACGCCTTTTACATCACCATCAACGACATCGAGAAGGACGGGCGTCGCCGCCCGTTCGAGGTTTTCATCAACTCCAAGAACATGGAGGCCTATGCCTGGACGCTCGCGCTCACGCGCATGATCTCGGCGGTATTCCGGCGCGGTGGCGACGTGTCGTTTGTCGTCGACGAGATGAAGGCGGTGTTCGATCCGCGCGGTGGGCAGTGGATGAGCGGACGCTATGTGCCTTCGTTACTGGCGGCCATCGGCGATGTGATCGAGACGCACCTGGTCGCCATCGGCTTCACAGCGCCGCGCGACGGTAGCCTGCCCAAGGACGAGCGCCGCGCCGTCGCGATGGCGGCGGAGGGTGCGCCGGCGCGCACCTGCCCGCGCTGCGGCAGCCCGAGCTTTGTGCGGCTCGAGGGGTGCGACTCCTGCGTCTCCTGCGGTTACTCGAAATGCAGCTAAGATAGCTGGGCCGAGCCCAGCTCGTCATCCTGAGGTGCAAGGCCGCGTGCTTCGAGGCTCGCTTCGCTCGCACCTCAGCATGACGCGGCCTTGCCTCGAAGGATAACGAGCCGCATGAACTATTCCAGCCGGTTCTTCCTCTATGCGCCGTTCGCATTGCTTTTGCTCATCGGCGCGGCATGCGGCGTGTATTGGTGGCATGCCGCGGGCCAATTGGAGCGGCGTCTGGATGCGATGCAGACGCATGAGGCGATGCCCGGCGTCACGGTGCGCTATGGTTCGCGGACGGTCGGCGGCTTTCCGTTCAATCTCGATGTTGTGTTCGGCGATTTCCGCGTCTCGATCGAGACCGGACACGGACCGTTCGTGTGGCGCGCGGAAAAGTTCGCGCTGCATGCTCTCACCTATGGCGCTGACAAGACGATCTTCGAAGCCGCGGGCAAGCAGAGCTTTACCTGGAAGGACAGCGACGGCGAACAGCATGTTCTTCCGTTCGACGCTGGCGCTTTGCATGCGAGCGCGATCCGCAACGCTGGTCGTCTCTCGCGTTTCGACCTCGATCTGATTGGCTTTGGCTCGCCGGCGCTGACGGCGGCTCGGATCCAGTTCCACATCCGCCACGCGTCCGACGGAAAAAGTCTCGACGTGTTCGCGAGCGGTGACGGCGTCCATCTCTCGCCGCGTCTGCGCGGCGCATTCGGCGACGAACTCAAGCTTGTTGCGCTTCAGGGCTCCATCTCGCAAGCCTCTGCTTTCGATGAACTGCGCGCGGGCAGGACCGATTGGCGCAGCGCCGTCGAAACCTGGCGCAACCGGCCGGGTCGCCTGCATGTCGAGCCGGTGGAATTCAACTGGTTGAACGGTCCGGACATGATCGGCAAGGGCGCGATGTCGCTCGACGGCGGGCACAGGCTGGAAGGCATCATCGACTTCAAGATCACGGGGATGCCCGGGTGGCTCGCGCGCCATCCGCCGATGGCGCCGGATGGATTTGCGGCAGGCCTGCGTGACCGCGCGTTGAAAGCCGGCAGCGACGAAGGCGGCCGCATGGGCGCCGTCTTCGGCATCATGGACAGCGTGATGTATATGGGCGACGACCCGATCGGAACCGCCGAGCCGCTGTATTAGAGTGGTATTTTCTCCATTCGTTTTGTCATCGCCCGGACAAGCCGGGCAATGACGAGAGAATTTATACGAAACTCGATGATTTAGCTTTTATGTGCCGGGTCGCGGCCGAAGTTCGGTGCTGCGGAGTCCTGTCCCGCGTCGATGATGCCGCGCCGGATCGCGCGCGTGCGCGTGAACAGATTGAACAGCGCATCGCCGTCGCCCCAACGGATCGCGCGCTGCAACGCGCTCAGATCCTCGCTGAAGCGGCCGAGCACTTCGAGCACCGCGTCCTTGTTGTTCAGGAACACATCGCGCCACATCGTCGGATCGGAGGCGGCGATGCGCGTGAAGTCGCGAAAGCCGCCGGCGGAAAACTTGATCACTTCGCTCTGCGTGACCGCGGCGAGGTCATCCGCCGTGCCGACGATATTGTAGGCGATGAGATGCGGCACATGGCTGGTGATCGCCAGCACCAGATCGTGGTGCGCTGCGTCCATCACCTCAACCCTGCTGCCGAGCCGCGTCCAGAACGCGCGCAACTTTTCGAGCGCAGCGGAGTCAGCGTTCTCTGGCGGCGTGAGTATGCACCAGCGGCCGTCGAACAATTCGGCAAAACCCGCCTCGGGGCCCGACTGCTCGGTACCGGCGATCGGATGGGCTGGGATGAAATGCACGCCTTTCGGCACGCGCGGTCCGATATCGCGCACCACGGCGGTCTTGACCGAGCCGACATCGCTCAGAATCGCGCCCTGTTTCAGCGACGGCGCGATCTCCTTCGCGATCTCCGCGAAAGCACCCACAGGCGCGGCCAGAATGACAAGATCGGCGTTGCCCACGCACTCGGCCGGACTAGCGTAGAGCGAATCCGCGAACCCAACCTTGCGTGCGCGCTCCAGAATCTCCGGCGTGTGCGCATAGCCTGCAATGTGTCCCGCCAGCTTCGTGCGGCGAATGCCATGCGCAATGGAGGAACCGATCAACCCGATGCCGATCAGCGCAACTTTATCGAAAAGAGGTTTCGCGTCGCTCATGGCTGCTTCAGGAATTCGCGCAGCGCGTCGACAACTCTGCGGTTGGCGTCCTCGCGGCCGACGGTCAGACGCAGGCAATGCGACAGGCCATAGGCGTTCACGCTGCGCAAAAGCAGGCCGCGGGCGGAAAGGTAATTGTCGGCATCTGCCGCCTGCTTGGCGTCCCTGAACTGAATCAGCAGGAAATTGGCGACGCTGTCATCGACCTTCAGTCCCAGCGCGCGAATGTTCTCGGTCAGCCATGCGAGCCATTTGCTGTTGTGCGTGACAGCGGTCTCGACATGGGCGCGATCCTTCAACGCCGCAACCGCGGCCCGCTGTCCGGGCACCGAAACGTTGAACGGGCCGCGCACCCGGTTGAGCACGTCTGCGACCGCTGCCGGGCAATAGGCCCAGCCGACACGCAGACCCGCGAGCCCGTGCACCTTCGAGAAGGTGCGCGTCATCACCACATTCGGGTAGTTCGCCACCAATTCGATCCCGGCTTCGTAGTCGTTGCGCTTCACATACTCGCAATAGGCGGCGTCGAGCACGAGCAGGATGTCGTCGCGCAACCCCGCATGCAGGCGGCGCACCTCGTCATGCGGCAGATAGGAGCCGGTCGGATTGTTCGGATTGGCGAGATAGAGGATACGCGTCTTCGGCGTTACCGCCGCGAGGAGCGCATCGACATCGGTGCGCAGGTTTTTCTCGGGCACCGAAACAGGCACCGCGCCATAGGTTAGCGCGATGATGCGATAGAGAATGAACCCGTGGGCGCTGAACATCACTTCTTCGCCGGGCTTCACATAGGCGCTGGTCAGCATGTTCAGCAACTCGCCGGACCCGTTGCCGCAGACAATGCGAGACGGATCGAGGCCATAGGTCGCGGCAATCGTGTCGCGCAGAGCCGTGGCTCCGCCATCGGGATAGATCTGGAGGTCCGATACCTCGTGGAACGCCGCGACGGCGGCGGGGCTCGGCCCGAGCGCGCTTTCGTTGGCGGACAGCTTGATCACTTCCGCCACGCCAAGCGCGTCTGCCCGGCCGGCGACATAGGCTGCAATATCGAGAATGCCGGGATTGGGTTTCGGGCTCATGGCGCGTTGGAGGTAATGCATTTCGTTGACAGGGGGAACCCCCGGTCTTAGCACACTCGCCCGATATCGAAGGTTGGTAAAAGCGGCGCATGGCCGAGACGACGAGCCCGAACTTCCTGCGCCCCGTCACGGCGGCGGATGCCGACATCGGCAAGGCCATGACGTTCGATGCGCCGCTGACGCTCGATGCCGGCCGCTCGCTCGCGCCTTGGACGGTTGCCTACATGACTTACGGCACGCTCAACGCCGCGCGGTCCAATGCTGTCCTGCTCTGCCATGCGCTGACGCTCGACCAGTTCGTGATCGGCAGCAATCCGATGACGGGCAAACCGGGCTGGTGGCTTCCGATGGTCGGCCCGGGCAAGCCCATCGATACCGACCGCTTCTTTGTCATCTGTGCGAATGTCATCGGCGGCTGCATGGGATCGAGCGGGCCGTCGGATATCGATCCGGCGACTGGCAGACCTTACGGACTCTCCTTCCCGCTTGTCACCATCCGCGACATGGTGCACGCGCAGGCGGCGCTTCTCGACGCGCTCGGGATCGAACAACTGCTCTGCGTCACTGGCGGTTCGATGGGCGGGATGCAGGTGCTGCAATGGGCGGCGTCCTATCCGGAGCGTGTCTTCAGCGCGATGCCGATGGCGACCGCGGCGCGTCATTCGGCACAGAACATTGCGTTCCACGAAGTCGGACGTCAGGCGATCATGGCCGACCCGGACTGGCGAGGGGGTTCCTATCAGGTCGAAGGCACACGCCCGTCCAAGGGATTGGCGGTGGCGCGGATGGCCGCGCACATCACCTATCTGTCGGAGCCCGCGCTGCAGCGGAAGTTCGGCCGCAATCTGCAGAACCGCGCGGAGATTTCGTTCCAGTTCGCGCCGGACTTCCAAGTGGAATCCTATCTGCATCATCAGGGCTCGACGTTCGTCGATCGCTTCGACGCGAATTCCTACCTCTATATCACCCGGGCGATGGATTATTTCGATCTCGCGGCGGATTACGGCGGCGTGCTGGCGGAAGCGTTTCGCGGCATCAAAACAAAATTCTGCATCGCCTCCTTCACCAGCGACTGGCTGTTCCCGACCGTCGAGAACAAACGCATCGCGCATGCGCTCAATGCCGCCGGAGCCACGGTCAGCTTTGTCGAAATCGTGACCGACAAGGGCCACGACTCT
Organism: uncultured Rhizobium sp.; assembly: GCA_964498625.1. Classification (GTDB taxonomy): domain Bacteria; phylum Pseudomonadota; class Alphaproteobacteria; order Micropepsales; family Micropepsaceae; genus Rhizomicrobium. The sequence goes on along the minus strand of CAZCJI010000019.1, from coordinate 1,972 downwards.
TTCCTGCTCGATGAGCCGGAATTGTTCGCGACGGCACGCGGCTTTCTCAATTCGGTCGCGCAGAGCCGGGGAGTCGCATGACCCTGCGTCCCGACCTGGCGGCTATTGCCGAGATGATACCGCAAGGTGCGCGCGTTCTCGACGTTGGCTGCGGCGACGGGCAGCTCCTCGAATACCTGAAAGACACCAAGAACATCGATGGCCGCGGCCTCGAACTGTCACAGCAGAATGTGAATGCCTGTGTAGCGCGGGGTCTCGCCGTCATTCAGGGCGACGCCGACACCGACCTGCACGAATATCCGTCACAGGTGTTCGATATCGTGATCCTCAGCCAGACGATCCAGGCGACCTACGATCCGAGCAAGGTGCTTGAGCATCTCGTGCGCATCGGCAGACACACGATCGTGTCGCTGCCGAATTTCGGGCATTGGCGCATCCGTCTCAGCCTGCTGTTCAACGGGCGCATGCCGCAGACCCTGGCGCTCGACCATTCCTGGCACGACACGCCGAACATTCATCTCTGCACCATCGCCGATTTCGTGGCGCTGACGAAAGAGACGGGCGCGGTGATCGAGAGCGCGCTCGCGCTCGACGAGAAGGGACGCACGCGTCCTATGCAGCCGGACGCGTGGGGTCCCAATCTGTTCGCGGAAGGCGCGATCTTCCAGCTTAAGCCGCGTTAGCTTTTGACGCCCAGAAGTTCCAGTGCCTTGGCGTAGTGCGCCATACCCTGGCGATAATAGCCTGCATTGCAGAACTCGAGACCCATCTTCTTTTCCTGACGCGCCGCATCGTTGTCGGTGCTGCCAAGCGCGGTATTCACCTGCTGGCCGGCGGCAATGCAACTGGAGGCGCTATAGTCTTGCGCGAAGGTTGCGGTCGAGACGGTGGCGAGGGAAAGGGCGAGGGCGAAAGCTGTGGTGGTACGCATTGTTACTCCTCCGTGGGGGTTTGCGGCTTTGCGCCGCGACGGTGGAGTTAGGTGCGAATTTGGACATTGAAAGGGCAGAACGATCAGAGGCGCGTGAGCTTCGTGAAACGTTTGTGAAGCGATGCGCGCGAAGCCTTGTATTGCGCGGTAGTGCACACATCGAAGCGCGCTTGCATGAGTCCCATGCGGAAAACGAAACCCTATGCGCGAGCGAGCACCGGCTCGGGGACTTTCTTTTTTTGTATCGGAACCGGCGCGTAGAGAGACTTTGTTGCTTCTACCAGATGCACGCCGCCAAGCGCCGGCCACACACGGCGGCCGAAGCTCTCCCATGTCGCGCCGGTGCGGATCAGCCGGCGTCCGTTCAGCGGCGGATGATGCAGAGTGCAGTCCCAGTGCAGAGGTTCGAACATCGCGCCCCGCAAAATCCTGTCGAGTTCTCCGCGATGGAACGGCCGGCCATAGCCAAAGGGAGATCGTTCGATTTGCGCCCACAGGCTGGTGCGGTTGGGTGCCACGATGAGAATGCGCCCCTCCGCGGCGAGCACGCGCCAGAGCTGGCGCAACAAAGGACGCAGCGCATCGGCGCCTTCAAGGCCGTGCACCACCAGGATCCGGTCGAACATCGCGTCCGGAAAGGGCAGCGCGTCTTCCTCGGCGAGTGCGGCCAGCGGCTTTTCTTCCGGCCACGGGACGACGCCCTGCTGCGCCGGCATGACGGCGATGACTCGCTCGGTCTCGCTCAGAAACGGCTTCAGATAGGGCGTCGCAAAACCGTATCCCAGCACGCGCTGGCCATGTGCCGCCGGCCACAGCATACGGACCCGGCGCAGGATCATGCGGCGCGCCACCTGGCCCATCGGGGTCTCGTAGAACTCGGTGAGTTCGCGCGCATCAAGCTGCATGAATCAGGAGGTAAACCTGTGTGTGCGGCAGTTCAACGGCGCGGTGCGGGCTGCTAGTGTCCGCGCCTTGTCAGGAGAACCCCGTGCGCGCACTCGAAATCGAACTGGTTCCATGCCTTAGCGACAATTACGCCTA
>CAZCJI010000018.1:0-16710 GCA_964498625.1 uncultured Rhizobium sp. | reverse complement strand
AGCCGTTCGACATGGGCGCGCGCTGCGATCTCCGGCACCACGCCGCCATAGGGCCTGTGTGCGTCGAGTTGCGAAAACACGATGTTGGAAAGGATCGTGCCTGGTCCCGGCGCACGGCCACGCACCACCGCGGCGGCGGTTTCGTCGCAGCTCGTTTCAAGGCCAAGAACGGTCCAGTCGCGCACGTGACCCTCATGCTTCGACAAGCTCAGCATGAGGGTCTTGGCTTGGCCCTCACCCTGAGCTTGTCGAAGGGTGAGAGACGTGATTTCGCCGACCGGAAAAATAACCTAGATACAGGCCCGTCCTAACCCGAACCGCCCATGACAGAAAACAAAAATCCGCTCCGCATCGGAACACGCGGCTCCAAGCTTGCGCTGGTGCAGGCGAATATGGTGGCCGGTCTGCTGCGCGGGATCGGCGCGGCGAGTGAAATCGTCGTGCTCAAGACTACGGGCGACAGGATCCATGATCGCCCGCTCGCCGATGCCGGGGGCAAGGGCCTGTTCGTGAAAGAGCTGGAAGACGCGCTGCTGAATGGCACGATCGATCTCGCGGTGCATTCGATGAAGGACGTGCCGGTCGATCTGCCGCCGGGCCTCGCCATCGCGGCCGTGTTGAAACGCGAAGACCCGCGCGATGTGTTTGTCTCCAACAAGGCGAAGACACTCGCCGATCTGCCAAAGGGCGCGGTGCTCGGCACGAGTTCGGTGCGTCGCGAGGCACAGGTGAAGCGCGCGCGGCCCGATCTCAAATGCGTTCTCCTGCGCGGCAATGTCGATACGCGGCTGCGCAAGTTGGACGAAGGCGAGATGGACGCGATGCTGCTTGCGCTGGCGGGACTGAAACGGCTGGGATTGGAAGATCGCGCGACACAGATGCTCGATGATTTTCTGCCCGCCCTGTCGCAGGGCGCCATCGGAATCGAAATCCGTGCCAGCGATACGCTCACGCGGGAGAACGTGACGAAGCTCAATCACCAAGACACGGAGATCGCATTGATCTGCGAGCGCGCGTTCCAGAAAGCGCTTGGCGGGTCATGCCGTTCGCCGATGGCGGGCCTCGCGACCGTTCACAACGGCGTTCTGTCGTTCCTTGGCGAAGTCATCGCGCCGGATGGCAGCGATGGCGTCGATACGAGCGTCACACTGACGCTCGGCCGGGATCCGCGCCGCGAGGCGGAAGACGCCGGATACAAAGCCGGCGCTGCGATGAAACCGCGCGCCGCTTCATGGCTCGATCTCTGACATGCGCGTGCTGATCACGCGGCCGGAGGAGGACGCTCTGCGCATCGCGGAGATTCTCACGAAGCGCGGACATGAGCCTGTGATCGCACCGTTGCTCCAAACCAATTTCCATGATGGACCGGAGGTTTCTCTTGACGGCGTGCAGGCGATCCTGGCGACCAGCGCCAATGGCGTGCGCGCGCTCGTGCGCCGGACACAGCGCCGCGACGTGCCATTGTTCGCCGTGGGGCCGCAGACGGAAGAGGAGGCCCGCGCGCATGGTTTCGCCGTCGTTCGCAATGCCAACGGCGATTCCAGGACGCTGGCTACCGCAACGAAAGGCTGGGCTTCAACGGACAAGGGCACACTCCTGCATGTCAAAGGCGCCGAGGCCGACGGCACGCTCGCGACGCTGTTGAAAGCACAGGGCTTCGATGTGCGCACACGCGTTCTCTATGACGTCGCCGATATTGGTTTGCCCGAGGAGGCGCGCGCGCAGCTCGCAAACCGCGCAATCGATGCCGCGCTGTTCTTCTCCGCCCGCAGCGCGCGGATCTTCGCGCAGGCGGTTGGAGGCTTGCCTCTCGAAACTGTGATGGCGGTATGCATCAGCGCGGCGACGGCCGAGGCGCTCGCACCCCTTACTTTCCGCAGCGTGCGTGTGGCGGCTCAGCCAAATCAAGACGCGTTGTTGGATTGCCTTTCCTGATTGTCACGGCCGCATTCGCGGACCATGACATTTGTGGTAGGGTGAAAATGACATTGTGGGGGCGCATTATGGGCAGGTTTCTGGGCATTCTCGTCGTTCTCGTCGTTCTCGTGGCGTTGATCGCAGGCGCGATCTGGTACGCGAGCACGCCGGATATTCCGCGCGCGCAGCTTGAAACGAAATACAACGCACCGGCCTCCGAGTTCGTGATGCTGCCCGACGGCGCCCGCGCCCATTTCCGCAGCAGAGGTGCGAGCAATGCGCCCGTGTTGTTGCTTCTGCACGGATCGAACGCTTCCTTCCTCACCTGGGAGCCGTGGTCGAAGAAGCTCTCCGACAAATATCATGTCGTCGCCGTCGATCTTCCGGGTCACGGTCTGACCGGCGCGGTGCCGAATGGCGATTATAGCGAGGAAGGCATGGCGAAATTCGTCGGCGAATTCGCCGACAAGATGGGGTTCAAGAATTTCGCGCTTGCGGGCAATTCGATGGGCGGCGCGGTGGCCGCGCGTTTTGCGGAAGAGCATCCCGCGCGCGTGACGAAGCTCGTTCTGGTCGATGCCGGCGGCCTGCCGTTCAAATTCGGCAGCGGCGAACCGCTCGCGTTCAAGATTGGGCGCATCCCGGTCTTGAACCAGCTCCTTCTGCACGTTACGCCGCGCGCGATCGTGGTTGAAGGTCTGAACAAGGCGATCGTGCGCAAGGAGATCATCACCGATGCGATGATCGATTCCTATTGGGATTTCGCGCGCATGGAAGGCACGCGACAGGCGACGCTCGTGCGCTTCCAGCTACCGTGGGACACCTATGTCCAGGATCACACCACAGCGATCACCATGCCGACGCTGATTTTGTGGGGCGAGAACGACGGACTCATTTCCGTCTCGACCGCGCATGACTGGGCGAAAGCGGTGAAGGGATCGAAACTGATCGTCTATCCTGCGACCGGCCACATCCCGATGGAGGAAGTTGCGGACAATTCCGCGGCGGATGTGCGCGCGTTCCTCGAAAGACCCTAGTTTCCGGTGTTTGATAGCGTGTTGCGCTGCGGCCTCACAAAAATTTCATAATCGGGTGCCCGCGAGTCCGATGTGAATGCAATCAAGGGCTTCGCATCATCTATCACACACCAGTGCAGTAGGAATCGCCGCAAATCTATCGAACACCTCCAAAACGCGCGGATAATCCGCGCATGAAAATGCAGATGGCCGACGGGCCGAAAACGGAACTGATTGGTGTCTCCCAGCGGATACAGCAATCGATCGAAGACATGATCGCCTCGGTGTCGCGCGGCATTGGCGATTGCATGGAGAACGCGCGCAACACGGTGCCGAGAAGCATCGCCGACGATACGCGCTCCAGCGAGCGGCGCGACGCCGTGCAGATGGTGTCGTCCACGGCGGATTTGCTGTCGTCCATTGCCAAGCTGAAGGGCGAGTTCCAGCACAACTATACGATCAACCGCATCAGCGAGCTTGAACGTGCGCGGCAGCGGGCCAAGGAAGAAACGGGGCTGGAGAAAAGCGGACGCTTTGTCGAACTTGGCGAACTGATGGATCCGGAAGAGGTCGAAGCGCTCAGCGATGCCGAGCGCGAAGATTATTTCCGGTTCCTGAAGCTGCCGCCGCTCGACCTTCGTCGTGCCTCCCCACCGGATCGAGCCGGTGACACCCCCCTCCCGGAAAATGCGGGTTCGAATAGTGATGCAGGCGAATCCTAGAAAAATGGCCTGCTTGGCGAAGCCGGTGCCGGACGAGGGTCCGGTGCGGCGAAGACGGGGCGGCCAGCCGGGAAACAAGAACCGGCTCCGCCACGGCCGCTACAGCGAAGCACGGATCACGCGGCGTGCGCACAATCGCGCGCTGATCCGCGCCATGCGCAATCTCACGCGCAAGATCGAGATGATGGCGTGGTCACGGAAAGCGTTGAGGAATGCGAGGAGAGCGAAGGCATTGAGATCTGCCCTCCCCTTGAGGGAGGGCCGAAATCTCTTTCGAGCGCCCGTGAGAAAGGGATTTCGGGGAGGGGTCAACACGTTCAGAAGCCGCCCCTCCCCGAATTTGGACTTGCGCTATTGCGCTACGCCAAATTCGACCCTCCCTCAAGGGGAGGGTGGAGGTGCCGCGACGCTTTACTTCACAAATTCCGCCAGGGCATCGCCGATGCGCGGAAGGACTTCGCTCCAATCGCCGAATTTCTCCGGGCTGAAGACCGTCGTCTTGCGATACCAGGGGTATTCATCGGTGCCGAGCTGCGGCCAGGTGCGGCCCGCCGTCGCGAACCACACTTCCGTGCCGACACTTGCGGCCGTTGCGGCCGCCGCCGTTGGCGCGGAGATGACAAGATCTAGCGCCGCCGACAACGCCGCGGCGCCATCGATATCGCTCTTCAGGTCGAGACCTTCGATGCGATGGATGCGGACGCCATGCATCTCCTCCGCACGCGCGATCTCGTCAGCGCAATCGCCATATTGGAGATTGACGAAGGTGATGCCGGGCGTTTTGAGGATCGGCCCCCACAGGTCGAGCGCGCTGAAATATTTCGCGCGTTTCGCGCCCAGCATCATCGAGCGCCAGCAGATACCGATTTTCGGGCCATCGCCGAGGGTTGCGAGTTGCGCCGCGAAATCCACGACACGTTCGGGATCGGGCACGAGGAATGCCTTGTGCGGAAAGTCGCTCAGCGAACGCCGCAGGATGTGCAGCGGCGTGCCCATCGGCGCCCAGAAATCCGGTTCGCCCTTGTCGATGGAGAACGGAATGAACCGCAGGCTCTTGTTGCCGTCTTTGTCGATGAGGGTGCGGTCGTCATATTGGCCGACTTCGGCTTTCGGGAAGGAACGCTGGAACAGCGGGACGAGGCGTGGATCGACGGCGATCTCGAGCTTGCCGGTTTCGCCGACGGCTGCCGCAAGATCGGGAAGGATGTTGGCGAACATGAATTCGTCACCCAATCCCTGTTCGCCGACAATGAGAATGCGCTTGCCATCGAGCGGCTCGCCTTTCCAGATCGGCGCCTTGACGAGGTGATGCACATAGGCGCGGAAGCGCGTGTCGTTGCGGATTTCGTATTCATCGAAGCCTTCCGCGATCTGGCCCATGCCGATCAGGCAGATCGAGCGCGAATGTTTGCCCTCCATCTGTTCGCCGGGTTCCACCGCGCGCATCAGCGCCTCGTTGTAGGCGTCCAGCGCCTTGTCGAGGCGGCCCAGATGCGACCACGCGTAACCGATGTTGTGATGAAGACGCGCGAAGTTCGGATCGAGGCGGATGGCTTCCTGGTAGAAGACGAGACTCTCCTCGACGCGGCCGTTTTCCGCCAGCACCGTGGCGAGCGAATTCCACAGGATCGCTTCGGCCGGCATGCGATAGATCGCGGCGCGCAATGTCTCGATCGCGATGTCGATCTCGCCCATGTCGCTCTGCACCGAGCCGAGATTGTTGTAGCCGAGCGGCGAGTCCGGACAGGCGGCGATGTAGAGCTGAAACATCTTATGCGCGCCGTCGATCAGCTTCATGTTCCAGGCGGCGAGTCCAAGATTGATGAGCAACTCCGGATCGTTGGGATCGAGCGTGAAGGCGCGCTCATAGGTGACAAGCGCCTTGTGCTGGTGGCCCATCCGCTGCAGCGCCATGGCAAGAACGTGAAATGCCTTGGCGTTGGTGTCGTCTTCCTTGGTGGCTTCCAGCGAAAGCTGGGCCGAACGCACCAGATCGCCGCGCTGCCAGGCCTTCAGCGCGCGGCGAAGGGCGTTGTTCGAGGCTTTGCGCGCGAGCGCTGCATCGTAGTCTTCGCTCAGCTTCTCGAGCTTGGCGATCGCGGCCATGCGGGCATCGAGACCGGCGAGCGAATCCAGGCCGGGAGCGGCTGCGAGTTGCGCCATGTGAAGAAAATCCCTTCGTATTCAGCGCGGATCAAAGCCGGATCATGTTTAATCTTGCGTGAAGACTTTTCTTCAATCCGCAAGGCATTTGTTAACCACGACGGGTTAGCGTGCGCCTGTCTGATGGCGTACCGGAGAACCCCATGCCGCTGAAACTGTCGCTGAAACCGGGCGAGAAATTCGTGCTCAACGGCGCGGTTCTGGCCAACGGCGACAAGCGCGCGAGCCTGGTTCTTCAGAATAAGGCGTGCGTCCTGCGCGAGAAGGATATCATGCAGCCGGGCGAAGCGGTAACGCCGGCACGCCGTATCTATCTGCCCATCATGATGATGTACCTCGATGCCGAGGGCTGGGAAGATTACTACAGCGAATTCGCGCTGCGCATGACCGAGTTCATGGGCGCGGTGGAAACAAGATCCGTGCTGGCCTCTTGCATCGAGATCAGCCGCGACGTGACGAATGGCGCTTACTACAAGGCGCTGATGACGTGCCGCAAACTCTTCGACTTTGAACAGGAACGGTTGAACTATGACCCTTCAAGCATACCAGAACACGCAGCGCATTACTGAAGATTCCCGTTCGGCCGAGTACCGGCTGTTCGGCCAGGTGACCGGTGCGCTGATCGACGCGCAGAAGACGAGGGAGAGTGCTGCACCGCTCGTCGATGCTGTCGATTGGAACAAGAAGCTGTGGCGCACACTCGCAGCCGATTGCATGGACGATCGCAATCAGCTGCCGCAAGAAATTCGCGCCAAGATCGTGTCGCTGTCCTTGTGGATCGCGAAATACTCGCGGCAGGTGACGCGCAACGGCGCCTCGCTCGATCCGCTGATCGAAGTCAACCGGACGATCATGCAGGGCCTCAAAGGCGCGGCCTGAAACTTTCTCTATTCGTACGGAAAAGCCGGCTCTCTCGGGCCGGCTTTTTTGTTTGTGCTGTTTTGCCCATCGGCAATTTCTTCCCTTCCAAATCGTTTCTTACCAACCTCATAATCGAACGAAATCAATGCCTTGTGTGACGAACAAATCCTTTCCCTCTGGCATGGCGGTTGCGAACGGACGGGCAGGGGCATCGTGCCCGACGGCGTGCAAAACGCCGCCGACTGACCAGAAGGGAATTGGAGACCCACCATGCTTAGCGTGAACACCAACTCCGGCGCGATGATCGCGCTTCAGTATCTCAACCAGACCAATGCCGATCTCGCGCAGACCCAGAACGCCATCAATACCGGATTGAAAGTGGCCAGCGCCAAGGACGATGGCGCGATCTACGCCATCGCACAGAACATGCGCGGCGATGTTGCCGGCTACGGCGCCGTTCAGGACAGCCTCAATCGCGGCATGTCGACGATCGATGTCGCGATGTCCGCCGGTCAGTCGATCTCGGACCTGCTGATCGAGATGAAGACCAAGGCGCTCGCCGCGTCCGACACCTCGCTCGACACCACAAGCCGCCAGGCGATGAACCAGGATTTCATCGCCCTGCGCGATCAGATCTCGACCATCGTCAAGAATGCCGTGTTCAACGGTTACAACCTGGTCGATGGTTCCACGACACAGATCACGGCGCTGGCGTCTTCGGACGGCACGCGCAAGATCACGGCGCAGGCCGAGAACCTCAGCCTCTCGGGCTCCATCGTCACGCTCTCGACCGGCGCATCGATCTCGACCCAGGCGATGGCTTCGACGATGGTGGCTGCGATCCAGGCATCGCTGACCAATGTCGACTCTGCCCTCGCGCAATTGTCTTCCGGCTCGAAGAAGTTCTCGATCCAGGTCGACTTCGCGTCCAAGCTGTCGGATTCGCTGACCAGCGGCATCGGCAATTTGGTCGACGCCGACATGGCAACCGAGAGCGCGCATTTGCAGTCCTTGCAGGTCAAGCAGCAGCTCGGCGTGCAGGCTCTGTCGATCGCAAACCAAGCGCCGCAGACCATCCTCTCGCTGTTCAGAAGCTAAGATCTCTGACAATCGTACGAAACAAGAAACGGCGCCGCGGTCGCGGCGCCGTTTTCTTTTGTCTCAAATACGGGGCAAATCCTGCCGGTGACCCGGCAAGAATTTCCCCTTAACCGGTAAATTTTGCCGGGAGTTTCGAGGCACTGGAAAATTTGCTCCGGAATGAATTTTCCGGGCCAGCGGAAAATCGACAGTTAGAAAATCCTAAAAGTCGCGCGGCACGCGGGTTGCCAGAGAGTGTGCGGGGCAAAACGCCCCAAGAGCAAAACGCTCATCACAACGGAGGCACGAAATGCTTAGCGTCAATACCAACACTGGCGCCATGGTTGCGCTGCAGTACCTGAACAGCACCAACGCCCAGCTCTCACAGACTCAGAGCGCGATCAACTCGGGCATGAAGGTCGCGTCCGCGAAAGACAACGGCGCGGTTTACGCCATCGCGCAGAACATGCGCGGCGACGTTGCCGGCTATTCTGCCGTGCAGGACAGCCTTAACCGCGGTATGTCGACGGTTGACGTCGCGATGTCCGCGGGTCAGTCGATCTCCGACCTGCTCGTGGAAATGAAGACCAAGGCCCTGGCCGCGTCCGACACTTCGCTCGACACAGCCAGCCGCGCTGCGATGAACCAGGATTTCGTGGCTCTGCGCGATCAGATCTCGACCATCGTCAACAACGCCGTGTTCAACGGTTACAACCTGGTCGACGGTTCGACGACTCAGGTGACCGCGCTGGCGTCTGCCGATGGCTCGCGCCGCATCACGGTCTCCGCGGAGAACTTGAGCCTTTCCGGTTCGATCGTGACGGTGTCCACGGGTGCGTCGATCTCGACGCAGTCCGCGGCTTCGACGATGGTGGCTGCGATCCAGACCTCGATCACCAATGTCGACTCCGCTCTGGCGAAGTTGTCTTCGGGTTCGAAGAAGTTCTCGATCCAGGTCGACTTCGCCCAGAAGCTGTCCGACACGCTGACGACCGGCATCGGCAATCTGGTCGACGCCGACATGGCGACCGAAAGTGCGCAGTTGCAGTCCTTGCAGGTCAAGCAGCAGCTCGGCGTTCAGGCTCTGTCGATCGCCAACCAGGCGCCGCAGACCATCCTCTCGCTCTTCCGTTAAGCGATACGGGGCGGGGCCCGCAATGCGGGCTCCGCCTTCGCTTACCGAAGGGCGTGAGCCGGAATACCGGCCGCGTCCCAGGGCGTACGGGAAGAACTCGGTGGGAAATGAACGGGACGGGCGAAGGCAACTTCGCCCGTTTCGCTTTTTGCCGGGAAGGGATCAGAGCTTCAGGTGCCGGACCAGTGCTTCAACAACACGCTGCGCGTCGGCCGTGTTCATGGCGGCGGATAACGGAAGGCTGAGGGCATTCGTGTAATAACGATCGGCGCCTGGAAGCTTGGCTGGGAAGCGCTTCGCATAATACGGCTGGCGATGAACCGGAAAATAGTGAACTTGGGTACCGATTCCGTCATCGGATAGCGCGCGCATCAGAATGCCGCGCGTGATTCCAGCGGCTTCAAAGTCGATGCGGGCCACATAGAGATGCCAGGCCGGCAGACAGGCGCGCGAACGCGCCAAAGGACGCAAAATTGGCGCATAGGGCGCGAGAAGCGTGTCGTAAGTCGCGACGATGCTGCGGCGCCGCGCGAGAAAGCGGTCGAGCTTTTTCAGCTGGGACAGGCCGAGCGCGCATTGTATGTCATTGGCGCGCCAGTTGAACTCCGGCTCGACGAGTTCGTAGTACCAGGGATTGGGGCGGCCGTCGGTATCGAAAGCGTCATCCGTATTCTCAAAATCATCCGGATCGCGCGTCATGCCATGATTACGCGCCGCGACGAGCCGCTTTGCGATTGCCGGATCGTTGGTCGTGACGGCACCGCCTTCGCCCATCGCAATCGCCTTGACCGGATGGAAGGAAAACACGCTGAGATCGCAATGGGCATTTACGCCAATGCGCGATGCGCCAGCCTGGCCGACATAGGTCGCGCCGAATGTGTGACACGCGTCGTCGACGATCTTCATCTTGTGGAGGCGCGCAATGGCTGCGATCTCTTCGAGCGCGCCGCATTGTCCGTTCAGGTGGACGTTGAACACCGCATCGGCTTTCCCCGCACGTGCGAGCGCCTGACTGAAAGTTTCGGGTGTCATCAGTCCGGTCTTGGGATCGACATCCGCGAAAACGATTTCGGCGCCGTTTAGATGCGGCGCGCTGGCGGTGGCAAGGAATGTGATCGCGGGCACGACGATTTTCGCGCCGGCACCCAGATTGAGTGCCCGCGCGGCCATATGTAGCGCCGCCGTCCCGCTCGCGCACACGACCGCGTGCTTCACGCCGAGATACTCCGCAACGGCGCTCTCGAACCGCGCCACGGTAGGTCCTGTGGTGAGATAGTCGCTGCGCAAAACCTCGGCCACGGCAGCGATGTCGTCGTCTTCGATGACCTGGCGGCCATATGGCAAGAACGCCGGTGTGGACGTTTCCGATACCGGCTCGGCCTTGAACGCGGGCGCTCTCACGCGTAGCTCTGTGCGAGAAGGGCCTGAAGGCCGCGAACATCGAGACCTTCCGGGTTGCTATCGCTGGAATAGGCAAAGCCCTCTGCGACGGGCTTGGCGCCGCGATTGAGATAAGCTTCCCGCGCTGCGGCTGCAAAGCTCGCCAAAATCACGTAGCGATCATCGAGTTCGACGGTCCAGCGTGAGTCATCGGCCGGGATCATGGTTTCGTGGAGCTTCTCACCTGGCCGCACACCGACGATCTTCTGGCCCAGCGATGGGCAGAGCGTCGTTGCAATGTCTGTCACTGTGCTTGAAGGAATTTTGGGCACAAAAATCTCGCCGCCGCGCGACATTTCCATGCTGGAAAGGACGAAGTTCACACCCTGCGTGAGGGTGATCCAGAAGCGCGTCATTCGCGGATCGGTAATCGGAAGCTCCTCGACGCCCTCGGCCGCGAGCTTGCGGAAAAACGGCACGACGCTTCCACGCGATCCGAACACATTGCCGTAGCGCACTACGGCGAATTTCGTCCCGTCCGCACCGGACAGATTGTTGGCTGCGACGAAGATCTTGTCGGAAGCGAGCTTGGACGCGCCATAGAGATTGACCGGGTTCGCCGCCTTGTCAGTCGAAAGTGCGATTACCTTCCGGACATTGCGGCGCAGCGCGGCATAAACGAGGTTCTCGGCACCAAACACATTGGTGCGGATGCATTCGAAGGGGTTGTATTCCGCGGTCGGAACCTGTTTCAGGGCGGCAGCGTGAATTACATAGTCGATGTTGTTGAGCGCGAGCTCGAGGCGATCGCGGTCGCGAACGTCGCCGATGAAATAGCGCATGAAAGGATGCTGCTCCATCGGGAACATTTGCTGCATCTCATACTGCTTGAGTTCGTCGCGCGAATAAATCACGAGGCGGCGCGGCTTGTAGTTCTCGATCACCGTCTTGACGAAATGCTTGCCGAAAGAGCCCGTGCCGCCGGTGACAAGAACCGATTTGTCGTTCAAATCGAGCCACGGCTGCGTGAAATCGCGCAGGCTGGTATTGGCCGGAGGCGGCGTGGCGACATCGTCATCCTTGGTGGCGAGATAGATCTTTTTCACGCGATGCTGCCCCATCTGGTCCGTCCATGCTGTGCGGCCGCCATGGTTGCAGAACACAGTTAATAAGCGGCTACCGGCAACACTCCGTTCACGCTAAAGCGGAATCGCCGCGGGCCCGAGCGATATGGCGAAGGTTTGCGCGTATCGTCCAATTCGAGCGCCGACAACATAAGCTGACAGAACAAACTGCCGCCGACCTCTCGGTGCGTAAGAAGGCCCAGAAGTGGCGAGGTTTCGCGGTCTATTTCGATACGCAGACGCGTCTTGTCGTCGCCGATCTCCGCCCATCCTTCCGTCACGCCAAGGCCGTGCGACGCGGAAACCAGAAAGGAAACCGGTGCGCCGTGATCGACATTCTGACCGGCAAGCAGGAAGGTTTCTGAGTTCTTACCGCCATTGTGCGTTGTTAAGGAAAGCTTCGACCAGTCGAGGGCATCCGGCAGCAAAGTGAAATGACCGAGACGCAGACTGCCTTTGCCGAAATCTGGCCAATGAAATGTGAGATCGAAGTCAATTCGCGGCGCGTTGGCATAAATTCGCAACGTCTTTTCGATCGGCCCCTTTGGTGTGTCGATTCGTGCGAACGCGAAGGTATCGCCGTTCTCAGTCCAGGTCTGTGCCTCGCAGTGTTCCAGGTCGGTGACTTTGTGCTCGCCGATGCCTTCGAAGACACTGTCGCCGGTGTACCAGTCGGCCTGCATGTGGATGTCGTCGAAATGTCCGTGTGAAAGCCCACCCAACGAAGGTATTGCATGACCGGCAAAGCGCACCGACGATAGAGCGAGACCGCGGCGGCGATCCAGCCGAACGGAAACGGCAGGCGTCTGAATATCGATGTGCCGGTTCGCTACTGCTGAACCGCGCGGTGTGAAAACGGGGGGCAGAGCCTTTGCCCAGCGTTCCTCCATCGCCATAAGGCGCGAACAAAAATCGTCCCAGCGCTTGTCGGTAATGTGCGTGCGAAAATCGCTCGACCACAGAAAACACAGTTCTTTCCAAGCGGCGATGCCCGCTTTCCCCAAGCAGAGTCCGCCATAGATACGCTGGCACGCGGCGTTGATACCGAGATCGTCGCGCCCCGTCACAGCCCAGCGCGAAAGATTATATTTGCGCTGTTTCTTGACTGGAATCGGACATGCAGCGCTTTCCAGACGTAACGGATGACGCTGAAGACTTGCGGTGTGCAAAACCGCCGAAGGCTTTACCAACTCGAAGCCAGGCTCTTCCGCGATCCCGGAGAAAGCCAGTTCGATTTTTTTCCATTCGCTTTCGCCTGACAGCTTTTCCTCGGTCTTGTAACGGCCGGGACGGAAATCGAAGATTTCCGCATCGCTGGCATAGCAGCACAGCGCGCGCGCGTTCGCGCCACGTTGCCCACGAAGATAATCGAGATATGCGTCGAGTTCGATGTCGCCATGCGCGAAGCGTTGCAGCTTCTGAAAGGAAACCGTATTGGTCCAGAGCAGCGCGATGGTCCGTCCGTCGCTGCCCTGCGCATGCTCGGCACGATAGCGCGCTTCGCGCGGCCATTCCGGGTGATGCGCGGACGGATTGTCCCAATCCATCAGCAGCGCCTGATAGCCAGCGTCGAGATATAGCCCAACCAGGCCGCCGGAATAAGCCTGCTCGTTCACCAGCGCGAGGCGCGGCCTGACGCCGAGAAGGCGTTCGTAGCACGCATTGCCAATTTTGAGATTTTCTTCCGTCACGCGCGCCGGCACGAGCGGTGCTATGATCTGCGCATAGCCGGAACCGATCAGCTCGGCCTTATCCTCGGTTATCAACGCGCGCAGCTTCGCGATCCATGAGAGATCGCGCGCCGCGATCTCTTCTAGAGTGAACCCCGTAGCCTCAATTCCGATAGGGCCATGCGACTCCGCCAGTTTCAACAATGGCCAATAACAGTGCGCGATCACATCGCCGCGCTGTTCCTCCTCGATCGACGAAAAGGCGAGATTGAGATGAAACAGCGCGAACAGGCGCAGGGTGCTCGCGGTTGCTTCGATATCTCGCGAACGGACTGGCGCGTTCATGCGGTTTTGATCTGCAATCGGGTGAGCGCGTTGTTGGCGGCCGCCAGCGCCGCATCGCGTGAAGTGCCGGTCGCCAGCACCATGGCAGCAGATGGCCGTTTGTCTCCCGCCGGTGGAATGATATCGCCTGGATTGGCGGTAACCACGACATCCACGACGCCGGGAATCTTCAGAGCTTCTTCCGCGCCGGTGACCGATACGACGCGGCCCGGTTTGGGAAAGGCATAACGCTGAACCACCGCAGTGGATATCTTCGGCTCTAGATCTTCAGGAGACACGGACTCTCCGAGCGCAACCTTAATCGCGCAACCAATGAAGTCGATGCCTGTGTTGAGTGGAATCTCGCGTGTGCAGAAGAACCCGCCCGAGAGTCTTGCCGCCAACTCGATGACGTAGGGCTCACCATTATGGACAACGATATCGCCTTTGACCGTCCCGTTCGTCACGCCGAGCGATTCTGCTGCACGAGCCACGACACCTCGCACCTTGGACTGAATGTCTTGCGGCAGGTGGCTCGGCAAATCGCCGCCGTTCTCGATGAAGAATGGTGCATAAGTCTCGAGATATTCGTAGTTGCGGTCGGAAAATCCCGGTGTGTGGCATAGGCCTTCAATGACTATGGATTCTGTCGAGACCTGAGGGCCGTCGAGATATTCCTCGACCATCACACGTTCTGTCGGCGAATGGCTGCGTGCCAGAGAGTAAGCCTTGGCCAGATCTTCGACTTGGGCAATGCGCTGAACACCGCGCGAGCCGCGGCTATCGACGGGTTTGATCACGAGATTGCGGCCGCGCTCGATGGCGACACGCTGCAGTTCCTGAACGGTATTGATTTCGGAGAACCACGGCACCGGTACACCGCGTTCCGCAAAGCGGCGTTTCATCGCGAGCTTGTCGCAAGCAAGTTCCGCGATTGTGATGGAGATACCTGGAAGGCTTAAGCGCGCGGCGACTGTGGCAACCGTGACCGGCGCGTCGGCGGCCACGCAGATCACGCCGTCGATCTTGCGTATCTTGCGATTGAATCGTTCTGCCGCTGAGGCTGTCTCCGCCGGACCGTAGACATCGGCGATAATGCAGGAATCTGCGAACGCGAAACCCGGCGCCGCTGGATCGCGATCGGAGACGACGACGTACAGCCCCATTTCCTTGGCACGTTTCGCGGCGTCCACCGCCTCGATCCCGCCGGAGACGATGAGAAGTGTCTTGCTCATCAGAAATACAACCCGCCGTTCACGTTGATGGTCTGTGCTGTGATGTAGGAGGACGCATCGCCGGCCAGAAACACAACGGCATCGGCGACTTCGCGCGCGTGGCCGAGACGCTTCAGAATTATGTTTTCGGCCGCTTTCTGCACACTTGCAGAGGCGAGACCGGCCTGCCCCATGTCCGAAGCGATGATGCCTGCGGCAACAGTGTTCGAACGCACACCATATTGCGCGCCGAAGCGCGCGACGACCTGTGCCAGAGAAATCAATCCGGCTTTTGAGGCGGCATAGTGCGCCGTGCGGGGGCCGCCATACTGTCCGCTTACGGAACCGATATGGACGATGCTTCCGCCACCAGACTCTTTCAGCACAGGCAGGAAGACCTGTGAGCAGATAAAAGGACCTTTCAGGTTCGTGTCTAGGATGGTGTCCCAGTCCGCGTCGCTCACCTGATCGAGATCGGTCGGCTTGTTGATGCCGGCATTGTTGACGAGGATTGAGATCGGCCCGAACTCTTTCACTTTAATAGCGGTGTTTTCGATGCTTGCGCGATCAGTCACGTCCATCGGAAGACTCAGAGAACGCCGTCCGAGAGCTGCAATCTGCGCACCTGTGACCGCCGCTTCACCTGCGTTGTCGCGATAAGTAAAGACAATGTCAGCGCCGGCTTCTGCAAGACCAAGCGCGATGGCCCGTCCGATACCGCGGCTGCCGCCGGTTACCACGGCATTCTTTCCTGCAAGGGAAAAGCGCGACATCAGGACTTTTTCTTGCGCGCGATCACGGTCTCGGCCGCCTTGGCGATGTTACCGGCTCCAAGGCCGTATAGTGTTGCCAGTTCCTCAGGCTCGCCGGAGGAGCCGAAAGTGTCGCGGACGCCGACAAATTCGATGGGACAAGGCGTCGTTTGGGCGAGCGCCTCTGCGACCGCGCCGCCCAGGCCGCCATAGATATTGTGATCTTCCGCCGTCACGATCGCGCCGGTTTCCTGCGCGCACCGCTGCAGAAGCGCGGCATCGATAGGCTTGATCGTCGCCATGTTGACGACACGAGCACGGATCCCTTTTTCGGAAAGGATATCGGCCGCCTCTAGCGCGCGTGCGACCTCTACGCCGCAAGCGACGATGGTCACATCGCTGCCATCGCGGATGATCTGGCCCTTACCGATTTCGAATGTGTGGTCGTTGCCGAACACGCGCTTTGCCGGGCTGCGTCCGGTACGCATATAGACCGGTCCGTCGAATTCCAGAATCGCGCGCGTGGCAAGCGCGGTTTCGACTGGGTCCGCAGGCGAGATCACCGTCATTCCGGGAATGGCGCGGAACGCAGCGATGTCCTCAAGCGCCTGCGCCGAGCCGCCATCGGGGCCGACATCCAGTCCGGGATGGCTGGCGACGATCTTTGCGTTGCGGCGCGCATACGCAAGCGACAGCCGCGCCTGTTCGACTGCACGCAAACAAAAGACGGCGAAAGTTGTAACCACCGGCAAAAATCCGACGGCGGCGAGGCCGCCGGCCGCCGCCATCATGTTCTGCTCGGCGATGCCGAACTGGAGGAAGCGCTCCGGATGGCTTTTGCGAAAATGATGCACGCCCGTTCCACCCGCGATATCGGCATCAAGCACGACGACATTCTTGAATTCGTCGGCAAGTCCGGAGAGCGCTTTGCCAAAGGCTTCGCGTAGCGAATCGCCGCTGGTTCCGATCAGCGAAGGAGCTTCAGCCAGCATCGACATCCAGATATTCCCCGATTTCCGTGTGTGCCGCGCCAAGCGCGCGAAGCGCATCCTCGGCCTGCTCACGGGTAAGTTTCACACTGCCGTGCCAGGCGGGCACGTTTTCCATATAGGGAACGCCCTTTCCCTTGACGGTGTGGGCGATGATCACGCTTGGCCGCTCGCGGGTGGCGCCGGCGCGGCGAAAGGTCGAAAGGATTGCAGGGATGTCGTGACCGTCGATCTCGGCGACCGCCCAGTCAAACGCACGCCATTTCGCGGCCAGCGGTTCCAGCCGCATGATCGCATCGTTGCGCGCATCGCTCTGCAGCTTGTTGTAGTCGATGATGGCGCAGAAATTGTCGAGCTTGTGAT
>CAZCJI010000017.1:0-16953 GCA_964498625.1 uncultured Rhizobium sp. | reverse complement strand
CCGCTTTGACGCCCATATAGAAGAACCGCCCCAGCGGTTCGACAGGGAGTCCATTCTGACCAATGGCCGGCTTTTGATAGAACAGATTGTCGATGCCGGCATAGACATCCCAACCCTGCTCGATATCGAAATCCACTTGGATGGACTGAACGAAGCGAGCAGGGATGTGAAGATACTTCCGCGCCGCGACATCGGGTTCCGAAGCAATCGTCTGCCTGTCCCAGGCAAACACCGCATTGTACCAGTCGATGTTGTAGTCGACCGTCACCGGCTCCCAGGTCCAAACGAAGTCGGCGTTCGTCTGCCAGCGCGGCGCAGGTCCCCCATCCACGCCGCCATCGAAGGTATTCGCATATTCGATTGGCTTTTCACCCGGCAGCGGTGTGGTCGAAAGAACGTCGAGCCTTGAGCCGATCAGATGGATATCCAAAGATCCGACGTCCTTCTTGAAAATATCCGCCAGGTCCTGGTGGTAGGTCATGCTGAAATCGATACCGTCGGTCTTGAACGACGCGACATTGATCTGCTGTGCGGTTACTTGCGTAATCTGTCCCGGCACCGGTTTGTTCGGAGTTCTGACGACTGCGGAGCAGAACGGATTGTTGATTGTGGAAAGATCGACGCACTCATCAGCCACGCTCTGGGCGCTGGGCGCCTCAATCGCATTGGCGATTGTCACGTTGTAGAAATCGACCGAAAACGTCAGGCCGCGAACGAATTTCGGTTGAACAACCATGCCTGCCGTCAGCGTGCGCGCGGTCTCCGGAGTCAAGTGCGTGTTGCCGCCAACGATGTTGGGAATGCTTTGATCGGCGTTCACATCTTCGTCGTCGGGCTTATAGGTCAAGCCTAGCGCGCTCCATATCGCTGTACAATTCGGAATGCGATACGCGGTTCCCTGATGGTTATAGAGCGAGTCGCAAGGGTCATTGACGAAAGCAAAGCCGTGTTCCAACGGCGCAAACAGTTCGCCGATGTTCGGTGCGCGAACCGCCACCGCGTCGGTGGCACGGAATTTGATTCCGTCAATGGGCGAATACACGCCACCATATTTCCAGCTTGTGCTGTCTCCAGCCGTTGAATAGTGCGATTGACGCGCAGCGCCCTCGATCGACAGCTCTTTCGCAAAGGGCTTGTCTTCAAGGATCGGCAGGGATGCTTCTGCAAATGCTTCTGCGACGTCGAATTCTCCGCTCACTGGGGAGGCTCCGCTCAGCCAAAGATACCCAAGCTGTGTCCAAGCATACGGCGTCGCTTTGCTGGTCTCCTTGCGATACTCACCCCCGACAACCAGGCTCAGCGGGTGCGCGAAACCGACATTCTCGAAAGCCGGCACATCAGCGCTGACAAACCCGTTGACAACATTCTGCGTGATCACGCCGTAGGTGTGACTGTCTGTGGTCATGAACCGAAGGGCGGCGGTGTTGTCCGCATGCGGATCGAAGGGATTGAAAGGAACGCAACCCGAGTTCGGACCAGGTGTAAATGTGAAGGGATATTCGCGCGAATCGAGGTTGTCCTCGTCCGTAAAACCATAATCGCCGGGAATTATTTTGTGCAGGTCTGGTGGCACAGCGGACGGATCTAGGTCGGACCTGCAAGTTGGCTTCCCGGTGGCGGGATCGATCACGGAATCGAGTGCGGCGAAAAACCGGTCTTCGATACGATTGCCGACATTTACATCGTCGATGTCGGTCTGTCCGTACACATAGCTCGCGTCATAGCGGAACTTGTCGAGAAAAACAGGATCGGGAATGTCGCCGGACGTGTCCAGCACTGCACGGTAGGTCTGCCGCTTGACCAGTTCTGCATTGCGAAGCTGGAGGTAGTCTTCTGCCAATGAGCCTTCACCGTATTTGTTCTGCGCGATGGCCGCGGCGACGTTGGGTGTCAGAAATGCGTTGTCCGGTAAAATGACTGTGTGTTCGTCAAATGTCGGGTAGGATCTGGATTTCGTATCGACGCCGGCGAATTGGATATTCCCCTGCACCTTGAAGAAGCGCGAGAACTCATATGTCCCATCAATCTCTCCGATGTTGCGGCGCTGGATCGGTTGAAAATCGCCCTGTAGATCCTCAGCGAAGGGCATCCCATCCGAACCAATAGAAACGCCACCGCCAACGTAGGTGCCAAGATCGAACGGATCGCCGTCGCCCAACCAGTTCGGAAATTTTTTCTTGTTGGTGTCTTTGTCGAAATCGGTTGTTATCGCCCCGGTCGGTGCAGAAAATACGAATTGTGCGTCGTTGGTTGGAATGAAGTCCGGCACAAGATGATGCTTGTCGCCCTTGTTTGCCGGATTGGGGACAAACGCCGTATAGCCTCCTACTTTGGTGAAATCGCGCTGCGAGAAATAGAAGCTGTCCTGATCGAAGCCTTCATACAGAACAGTAATGTTGCCCTTGTCATCGTCAAAATTGTGTCCGGCCGCGAGCGACGCCGTATACTTGCTTCCCCCGCCATCTTGAGACGTTCCGACCTGGGCTTTGGCATGGATGCCTTCCAGATCGTGTTTCATGACGAAGTTGACTACGCCCGACACGCCATCCGCGCCGTAGATCGCAGACGCGCCACCAGTTGAAACATCGACGCGATTGAGCGTGGATATGGGAATGGAGTCGGTATCGACCGCGGCGCTACCTGTGGACTCGCTCACCGTGCGGTGATTGTCGATGAGAACAAGGGTACGGACATAGCCCAAGTTGCGCAGGTCGAGCAGGTTAAGTCCGCCGAGCGAGGAGAGATCGGTGGCCGATGGTGTATTATAACCGCTGGTCTGAAAGTCACCGAGCGAACCCGTCAGTGCCGGAACACGTTTCAGATAATCTCCCAGATTGGTCGTGCCACTGTGCTGGATCTCGTCGGCGCCCAATGTGGTGACCGGGCTCGGCAGATCGTAAGACGGACGCGGAATTCTGGTCCCGGTAACGACGACAGTTTCGGGTGCCTGCTGATCGTCGGCAAAAGCGGGCATTTGCGCAGCAACAACAATCGCGCCAACAAGGGCCGCCAGCAGGCTCCCCTTCGTCATCACGTCATCCCCCCAGGCCCGCTTTGCGCGCCAAACCCACTGACAGCCGGTCTGTCAGCCACCCTCCGTTCCCCACGTCATCGTTTCGAACTGGCTCGCGCCATCAGCACGCCCCTCGACCACTTCGATCCGCGCCAGATTAACGAAATTTTATATGCTGAAAAGCTGGGATTTCTCCACTTTTCTGTGAGTTCCGCACTTAGCAACCCTACGATGCCGGGCCGTTTACCGTGTATTAGCCATAAAGTGACCTATCATCAGTTGCAGGCGATCCCCTTGCCGCGAAGGCATGGGCCACCTACAACTGATTCATGCTGCGCCGCCTGTGGACCGGAGATTCCGGCACCAGAGGTGCAGTGGTTCGGACGCCGCACCAATGGGGCCTCAGTGCTCGGTGCAGGAACCTTCCATTGCAGCCCAGCGCCCTGCCAGAGCGATGTTGCTCTGGCGTGAACTTGCCCCGGCTTTGCCGGACAGACTGCGATTTTTCAATGACCGACAGTTTCTGCGCATTCCTTTCCGATCTTGCGGCCAGACCGCAGGCGGAGGCATCGCGCTGCCTGTCCCCAACAACGCGACCCTTCCAGATCCCGGCGCCACGACGCGCGGCAGAGGAACGGAGTACGCGCGGAGACTTCAATGCCCAAGCGCATGCTTATCGACGCCAGCCACCCGGAAGAAACCCGGGTCGTCGTACTCGACGGACAGAAGGTCGAGGAATTTGACTTCGAAGCCGCAAGCAAGCGGCCGCTCAAAGGCAACATATATCTTGCCAAGGTGACGCGGGTAGAACCGTCGCTGCAGGCGGCGTTCATCGAGTACGGCGGTAACCGTCAAGGCTTCCTGGCGTTCTCTGAAATCCATCCCGACTATTATCAAATTCCGGTCGCCGACAGGCTCGCGCTGCTCGCGGAGCAGGAAGCAGAGGCGCGCCGGCGTTCCGACGACGACGTGGAGTCCTTCGACATCGCGCCAGGCCCGAAGCCCGAATTGGCGGTCGAGTTCGACGAGAACGAAGTTATTGAGTCTCCCGCTTCCGGCAACGAGCAGTCCGAAGAAGATCAGTATCGAGATGAAGGTGACGAAGTCGAACCCGCCCAGATGCGGGAAGACCGATTTGAAAAAGCTCCCGCCGATCATGTCGAAGATGAAGCGCCCGAAAACCTGCCCGTAACCGCTGACGATGAAGGCGACCACCTGGCCGGCGCGAATGAGTTCCCGCTTGCCGAACATGTGGAAAGTCCCGAGGAGACGCTTCGTGGCGAGTCACGGCCTGTGGACTTGCTCGACGGGGGAAGTGAACAACCTTCTGTTGGCGGCACAAAGGAAGGAGAAGCGCTTGACCAAACACAGGAGGCTCGTCCGCTTCAGGCGCAGCGCCCACCACAGCGCTGGATGCGCAAACGCCACTACAAAATTCAGGAAGTCATCAAGCGGCGCCAAATCATTCTGGTACAGGTCGTAAAGGAAGAACGCGGCAACAAGGGTGCGGCGCTGACCACCTATCTTTCGATGGCTGGCCGCTATTGCGTGCTGATGCCGAACACGCCGCGCGGCGGCGGCATTTCGCGCAAGATCACCAATGCGAACGACCGCAAGCGACTGAAGTCAGCAGCGCAGGCGCTGGAACTGCCCGAGGGCATGGGCCTGATCATCCGCACGGCGGGAGAAAGTCGAACCAAGGTCGAGATCAAGCGCGACTACGAATATCTGCTGCGCATGTGGGACACGATACGGGAAACCACGCTCAAATCGAACGCGCCGGCCGGGGTCTATGAGGAAGGCGATCTGATCAAGCGGGCCATCCGCGATCTTTACAACAAGGATGTCGGCGAGATCGTTGTTGAGGGCGATGAGGGCTACCGCAACGCCAAAGACTTCATGCGTATGCTGATGCCAAGCCATGCCAAGAACGTCAAACCGTACAAGGAGCCGGTTCCGCTTTTCCAGCGACACCATATCGAAGCACAACTCGACGCGATGTTCTCTTCGACCGTAACGCTGAAGTCGGGCGGCTACATCGTCATCAACCAGACCGAAGCGCTGGTCTCTATCGACGTAAACTCCGGCCGCGCGACGCGCGAGCACTCGATTGAGGATACCGCGCGCAAAACCAACCTGGAGGCAGCGGATGAAATAGGCCGCCAGCTTCGTCTGCGAGACCTCGCCGGCCTTATCGTCATCGATTTCATCGATATGGAGGACGGCCGCAACGACCGTGATGTCGAGAAGCGCGTCCGCGATGCCGTAAAAAACGACCGCGCGCGTGTTCAGATCGGGAAAATAAGCCAGTTCGGCCTGCTGGAGATGTCCCGCCAGCGCCTGCGTGCAGGCGTGATTGCGGGATCGACGGTCCCCTGCCCGCACTGCGGCGGCCAGGGCATTGTACGCTCTGTTGAATCGACGGCTTTAAGACTCCTTCGCGGCCTTGAGGAAGAAGGCCAGAAGCTTAAATCCTCGGCGGTGGCCGTGCGTGTCGCCACTGACGTCGCGATCTACACCCTCAATCAGAAGCGCCGCGAGCTTTCTCGCATCGAGGGTGACTATGGCATGGCCATCTCCTTCGAGCCGAAAGACGGGTTAATGGCTGGTACGTTCGAGATCGAGCGAACCGAACAAATGACGCTTGAAGAGCGCGAGAAATTCGCGGCGGCCGTGGAAGCACACCATGTTTCGCCGCCAGTCGAAGAAGAACCGGAAGACGTCGTCGACATCGAAGATGTTGTCGAAGAAGAAATGGCGGAGGCTACAGCGGACCCGCAGCCGAGCGTTTCGCAGCAGCAGCCGAACACAGGCGCGGCCACCAAGCGCAGGCGCCGCCGCCGTGGCGGACGTGGTCGCGGCAACGGTTCATCGCCATCGCAAAATCAACTACCGTCGTCGCAGAGTCCTCAAATTCCAGCGACTCAGCACGTCGAAACGGAACGGGTTGCGCCTATCGAGCTCGCAGGCGACACGACAAACTCTTCGCACGATAGCTTTCCTCAAGCGGTGCATGCGCAAAACGACGGAGCACCGCCCGCTCCCGGTGAGCCAGGTTCTGTTCCGCGCAAGCGCCGCCGCCGCCGGGGAAAGCGTGGTGGATCCGGCCACGCGAACGGTGGCCAGCAGCAAAATGTACAACCCCAATTCCACAGCAGCGATCATGATCGGTTCGGGCAGCCTGACGAAATCGATACAACGCCGCACGCCGAACCGGTGCTGTCTTCATCATCAGAGCCTCGGGTGGATACGGCCGCATCTGGCGCCTCGCCCAACGCGACCTCGACGCCGGTCTGGTCTCTTGCAAATGAACAAAATGTCGTCGCTTCGAAACCGGCTGAGACGACTGCGGAAGAAGCGCGCGCATCCGAGCCCGCAGTAACCCAGCACGCGCCGGCCGGACCCGCAAAAAAAGGTTGGTGGCAGAGGACTTTTCGCTCGGACGGTTGACTAGCGGTTGGGTGAAGCGCCGAGCCCGTTGGCGCCCGCATCTACTAACGCTGTGCAAGAAGTGTCTTGGCAAAGAATGGCATTCACCGTGTCGTAGAGGGCAATGCCTGCAGCGTCCGGCTTTCCCCGCTGGGTCACGGCTTCTCCTTTGCCCAATCGTACCAGCGCATCGGCGATGGAGGCTGTTCCGACTGGTCCGCCAGCACCGGCGCCAGTTAGGACCATTCGGCCGTCAGCGTCAGTGGCGATGACGGGTATGAGAAATGCGGCTGCGAGCCCCGCTTGGCTTGTCGCTGGTGCCTTCGCCAGCGTCACGCCTGTCCCTTGCGCCGTGTGGCCGGAACCAAAGGGGCCGTTCATCGTGACGGCGCAAGCAACAGCTTGGCCGCTCATGTCCGTTGCCGCAAAGCCGGTAGAGCCCAGATCGTTGGGCAGATTAGTCACGTTGAAATCTGCAAGGGCTTTCTTGGTCGCGTCTACAACCGCTGCTTCTGTATTACTCGCTGCATTGTTCGCTGCCGCAGCGCGGGCAAGACGGTTGAAAAGCGCACCGGCGAAAGCGCCCGTTCCGGTGTCTCTCCCAGGTATCAATACAATTTGGCTGCCGATATGAACAGGAAGCGGCACTCCGCGCGTTGCGTGGTACGCGGCCATCTCTGGCCCAGCAATGGCGCCGCCCTGAGCTGTCGAATACGCGACGATCTGAGCACCAACATTTTTGGCATAGAACCCATCGGGGCCCTGGATGCGTATTGCCGCGAGCGTATCCGCCAAATCGGGGTTGGCAACTTTGGCACCGGCAAGCTTGGCATGACCTGACTCATCCATGAATTCCGCCGCGAGGCCCGCATCCAGCCTGATGACGTTTTCCGATGCTGACAGACGTGTTGCCAGTGCTTGCGAAATTGGAAACCCCGTCGAAGCAAAACCTTCTGCCGCGGATACCACGCGAGGCCAGGGCAGATGTCCGAACGCCGCATGCAAGGCGGCAAAGCCCCCGACGTTGCCGGGCACAGCAAACGCCCCGCCCGCTGCCGCGTCATGCGCGAAGAAATCGAACTCTTCGTTTCGGTTGGTCGCCGGATCGTGAACCACGCAGACTCCGCCGCCGCCCAGCCCCGCGGCCACCGGATAAGTAACAGAGAGGGCGAAATACATTGCCGTGGCAGCATCGACGGCGTTACCGCCCTGAGCCATTACGCTCGCGGCAGCACCGACCGCATAGGGCTCATCGCCTACGACGATAGAAGCTGACTTCGGTGCGGCGGGTACCAAACCGAGGCGCTCTGTACATCCGGACAGACTGACAAGTCCAGCGAAGCCGGCAGACACAAAGAGGATTCGCCCGAGCGTCATAGGTTCCCTGTCCGATCAATCCTTATCACGTCTACTCAGGAACAATTTGCGGATGAAGAAAAAGCAATCCCCAAGCCGCCGGAACCCGTCGGGCGCGTCCGTTGACGCAATGCTACCGCACTCCTACGGTCCAATCGAACAGCGGCTCAGAAAGAAATTGCAACCCTTGATCGATTGCAACTCGCGATATCGGCGTTCCGCCAAATTGGCGGCTTTTCTGCTTGGGTTTGCCGGAGGCTTTATCGCTCTCGTTGCACCCGCGTCAGGCCAGGCCATTTCGCTGCTTCAGGACACAGAGACCGAACGAACTCTGAGGTCGTACGAAGATCCGATCCTGGTCGTAGCCGGTCTCGATCCAAAAGCCGTGAAGATGTACATCGTCAACGATCCGTCGATCAACGCGTTCGCGGCCGAAGGTCAGAACATCTTCGTCAATGCTGGCTTGTTCGTGCAACTCAAGACGCCAAATGAATTGATCGGCGTTCTCGCGCACGAAACGGGCCATATCGCGGGCGGACACCTGATCCGATCGACGGACGCCATCCAGAAAGCGATGATCCCGATGCTTCTGTCCATGGTCGTCGGCGTAGCCGCGATGGCGGCCGGTGCGGGCGAGGCAGGCATGGCGATCATGGGGTTGGGCCAGACCGCGGCCCAGGCCCAATTCAACGCGTTCAGCCGGCCGCAAGAGGCTACGGCCGATCAGATGGGCCAACGATACCTGCGCGAAACAC
The DNA here is from genome assembly GCA_964498625.1 of uncultured Rhizobium sp. Taxonomy (GTDB): domain Bacteria; phylum Pseudomonadota; class Alphaproteobacteria; order Micropepsales; family Micropepsaceae; genus Rhizomicrobium. The sequence goes on along the minus strand of CAZCJI010000017.1, from coordinate 8,400 downwards.
ACCAGTCCGGCGAAGGAATGGTTCGCATCTTCGAGCGCATGGCCGACGAGTCGGCCCGGGCCCGTCCTGACGCTCTTGCAACGGATCATCCCGCAGACCGCGACCGCGTCGCCACTCTTCAAAGCATCGCCGACGCTTCGCCCTATGCCAACGTGATGGACACGCCGGAGGCACAGCACGAATTCGATATGATCAAGGCGAAGACGATCGGGTTTCTCGCGCCTGTTTCGCAGGTGCTGATCGCCTATCCGCCAAAGAATTTGAGCAAGCCGGCGCGATACGCGCGTGCCATGGCCTATATGCGGCAGCCGAACCTGAAAATGGCACTCTCGGAGACCAACAGCCTGATCGCCGAAGAACCGAACAATCCCTATTTCCACGAAATGCTCGGCCAGATCTATGTCGAAATGAGCCAGCCGGACAAGGGCATTCCCCCTTATCAGAAATCCGTCGACATCCTTCCCGATGCGCCGGAACTCCGCGTCGCGCTGGCCGCCGCACAGCTGGCAACGGAAAAAAAGTCACTTGCACAGCCGGCCATCGACAATCTCAAGGTTGCTCTGGATCAGAACAGCGAGGACATCTTCGCATGGTATGAAGCTGCACAGGGCTACAGCATGCTCGGCAATCAGCCCATGGCGGACCTGGCGACGGCTGAGCGATATTACAACGCCAGCGACGCACGGGCGCTGGTGTTTGCCCAGCGCGCTGAGAAAGCGCTGACACCGGGATCGTCTGATTGGCAACGCGCCAACGATATAGTCGCCATCGTCACTCCACTGGTTCAAAAGCAGCGACGTTGAAGAGCAATTTCCCATGAAGATGCATTGGACGACTGCCCTCGCCGGCGGCGTGATCGGAGCCCTGCTGTCCGTTTGTGCGGTTTTTGGCGTGGCATCGCTTGGCTATTTTCCGCCGCCTTCCGACCGGCAATTCGAACGCTATCTGATGGCGCATCCTTCCATCGTCATGGCCATGGCGGAGAAAGCCCAGACTGATGAAGCGCAGACGTCGCAGAGGCAGCTTCAAGCCGCTGTCGACAAGATAGGTTTGGAGACATATTTCAATCCGAAGATCGCGTTTGTCACCGGCCCGGCCAATGCGAAGAGAACCTTGGTCGAATTCTTCGATTACAATTGCGCGCACTGCCGCAACAGCTTTCCTCTCGTGCAGAAATTCTACAACGCCCATAAAAACGATACGCGTTTCGCTTTCATCGAACTGCCGATCTTCGGCAAGGAGTCCGACAACGCTGCGCGCGCCGCGCTGGCCGCGCGGCGTCAGCCGAGCAGGTACGTTGGATTCCATTTCGCGATGATGGGCGAGGCCGGCGCCATCGATGCTAATGCCATGATCGATGCTGCACAGAAGGCCGGACTGGATATCGGTAAGCTCGCGGAAGACGTGAAAGACCCAGCGTTGGACAAACAAATAACGGCATCGCACGCTTTGGCGAGCCGGACGGGCATCGACGGCACGCCGTTTTTCATCCTCAACGGCAAAGCCCATGAGGGCGAAGTCACCGAAGCGGATCTGAAAATGTTGTCGAAAACATAAATCGGGAGAAATGTACCTTAGATCAATCCCGCCAGCGGACTGGAGGGATCGGCATAGCGCTTCTTGGGCATGCGACCGGCGAGATAAGCCAATCGTCCGGCCTCGACCGCGTGTTTCATCGCGCGTGCCATCAGGACCGGATCTTTGGCTTCGGCAATGGCGGTATTCATAAGGACCGCGTCGCAACCCAATTCCATGGCAACGGCAGCGTCGGATGCGGTGCCGACGCCGGCATCGACGATCACAGGAACCTTCGCCTCCTCGATAATCATGCGGATGTTCACCGGATTCTGGACGCCCAGGCCAGAGCCGATCGGCGCAGCCAGGGGCATGATTGCGGCAGCGCCCATGTCCTCGAGCCGCTTTGCCATCAGCGGATCGTCGCTGCAATAGACCATCACCTGAAAGCCCTCCTTGATGAGCAGCTCGGTCGCACGCAGGGTCTCGATCATATCGGGGTAAAGCGTTTTGCGGTCGCCCAGAACTTCCAGCTTCACCAACGTCCAACCGCCGGCTTCACGCGCGAGCCGCAATGTGCGCACAGCGTCCTCGCCCGTGAAACAGCCCGCGGTGTTCGGAAGATAGGCGTATTTCTTGGGGTCTATGTAATCGATGAGCTTGGGCTGATTGGGATCCGTGAGATTCACGCGACGGACCGCGACTGTCACCATCTCAGCGCCGCTGGCTTCCAATGCGGCGGCGTTCTGCGCGTAAGTCTTGTATTTTCCGGTACCGATGATCAGCCGCGATTTGAATGTGCGGCCCGCGACTACAAATGGCTTGTCTGCCGGCAACGCCTCGATGGGCGCGTTGCCGCCGCCAATGAAATGGACAATCTCCAATCTGTCGCCCTCAGCCACCATTACGGCGTCATATTGTGATCGAGGAACGATTTCCAGATTGCGCTCGATCGCGATCTTTGCGGGGTCGATGCTCATGCCGGTCAACAAAGCCCGAATGCTCCTGGCGCCCTCCAGTTGCTTCGCTTCGCCGTTGACCGTGATTGTCAGTGCCATCTGCGCCTCGCATTCAAAAACGGGAAGCAGCGGCACCTGCGCCATCCGCTCCCTACGCCGGTATGAGCCGGATCAGGTTCGAAGGGACTCGTGTGTCACACGATCTCAGCCACGCGGGCGCCCCTGGGACCGGCCAGATGTCGGTCTTCTCACTCCGGAAGTCAATGAAGAGGGGAGCCTTAATTGGTTCCGTTCCGGAGCCTCAGTAGTTATAAGAGGGGAATCTATACCTTCAGGGCCAATCCGGCGGAAATGCCAAAGAAATCCAAAGCTCTATCTCTCTACATCCTGAATGGCCCGAACCTCAATCTGCTCGGGACCCGGGAGCCGGAAATCTACGGCACAACCACCTTGGCCGAAATCGGCAAGATGGCCGCTTCGCGCGCCAAGGAGCACGGGTTGAGCGTGACTTTCCGCCAGTCCAATCACGAGGGCGAACTCGTGGACTGGATTCAAGAATGCCGCGCGAAGGGCTGCGGCCTCATTCTGAACGCCGGTGCTTTGACACACACCTCGGTCGCGTTGCACGACGCGTGCAAGGCGCTCTCACATCCGATCATCGAAGTACATTTGTCCAACCCCTATGCGAGGGAACCGTTTCGGCGGCGTTCCTATATCAGCGCGGTCGCCAACGGCGTGATCTGCGGTTTGGGCGCGAGGGGCTATCTAGTTGCCATCGATGCGCTCGCCGGGCTTCTCAAGGACCAAACAACATGAACATGAAAAAAGGCGGCATCGACGCCTCTGCGATCCGCGAACTTGCCGGTCTTCTCGACGAAACGGGCCTGACGGAAATCGAGATCGAGCAAGGTGGCTCACGCGTTCGCGTGTCGCGACAGGCAACGGCCGCCGCGGCCCATCACGTCGTTGCGGCCGCCCCAACGTCTTCTCCGGCTCCAACTCCGGAATCACACGCGCCCAGCGCACACAAAGGACCACCGGCAGGTGCAGTGCCCTCGCCGATGGTCGGCACCGTCTATATCTCCCCGGAGCCGGGCAAACCACCCTTCGTCAAGGTCGGCGACGCAGTGAAAGAAGGCGACACCTTGTTCATCGTCGAAGCGATGAAAACGATGAATCCCATCGCAGCGCCGCGCTCGGGCAAGATCACCGAGATCTGCGTGCATGATGCCCAGCCGGTCGAGTTCGGTCAGACCCTTCTCGTCATCGCCTGATGTTTGAGAAAATTCTCATCGCCAATCGCGGCGAGATCGCGTTGCGCATTATCCGCGCCTGCAAGGAGATGGGCATTTCGACGGTCGCGATCCACTCCACCGCAGACGCCGATGCCATGCATGTGCGACTCGCCGACGAGAGCGTCTGCGTCGGCCCGCCGCCGGGCGCGCAATCCTATCGCAACATCCCCGCGATCCTGTCGGCCTGCGAGATCACAGGCGCCGAAGCGATCCATCCGGGCTACGGCTTCCTCTCGGAGAACGCGCGCTTCGCCGAGATCGTGAAGGAGCACAAGATCACCTTCATCGGGCCCGAGCCCGAGCACATCCGCATGATGGGCGACAAGATCACGGCCAAGCAGGCGGTGAAGGCGGCCGGCATCCCGACCGTGCCGGGCTCGGACGGCGCCGTTTCGGACGAGGATGCGGCGAGCGTCGCCGAAGGGATCGGCTACCCCGTGCTCGTCAAGGCGACGGCGGGCGGCGGCGGCAAAGGCATGAAGGTCGCACCCACGCCGGGCGATCTGTCGCTTGCGCTCTCCACAGCGCGCCACGAGGCCAGGACCGCGTTCGGCAACGACCAGGTCTATATGGAGAAGTATCTCCAGAAGCCGCGCCACATCGAGGTGCAGGTGCTTGCCGACAGCCACGGCAATGTCATCCATCTGGGCGAGCGCGACTGCTCGCTGCAGCGCCGCCACCAGAAAGTCTGGGAGGAAGCGGGCTCGCCCGCGCTCAATTCCGCGCAGCGCGACGAGATCGGCGAGGTCGTGACCGCCGCGCTCAAGAAACTCGGCTATCTCGGCGCCGGCACGATCGAGTTCCTGTTCGAGGACGGGCGCTTCTACTTCATCGAGATGAACACCCGCCTCCAGGTCGAGCATCCGATCAGCGAGGCGATCACCGGCATCGACATCGTGCGCGAGCAGATCCGCATCGCCTCCGGCAGCACGCTGGAATTGCGCCAAGAGGACGTAACCTTCTCGGGCCACGCCATCGAATGCCGCATCAATGCCGAGAACCCGTTCACCTTCCAGCCCTCGCCGGGTCTCATCACCCAGTTCCATTCGCCCGGCGGTTTGGGCGTGCGCTTCGACTCCGCGATCTATGACGGCTACAAGATCCCGCCCTATTACGACAGCCTCGCGGGCAAGCTCATCGTTCACGGCCGCAACCGCAACGAATGCCTGATGCGCCTGCGCCGCGCGCTGGACGAACTTGTCGTCGGCGGCATCGAAACCACGATCCCGCTATTCCAGCAATTGGTGCGCGACCCCGACATTCTCAACGGCGACTATCACATCCACTGGCTCGAACAGTGGCTGGCCAAGCACAAGCACTGACCCGCGCCAAGACTCTGCTATAGTTCCCGACTTAAGAAGGGGAGAACCATGGCATTTCTGTCCAAATACCAGCCTCAGCTTTTGAGCATTCTGCGCATCGTCGCGGGGTTGCTCTTCATCGAGCACGGCACGCAGAAGATATTTCACTTCCCGCCGATGATCATGACGATCCCGCCGGGTGCGGAGACGATCGTGATGGCTGCGGCGTGGATCGAATTGATTGGCGGCGCACTCATCATCCTCGGTCTTTTCTCCCGGATCGCGGCGTTTATCTGCTCGGGCGAGATGGCGGTCGGATATTGGCTCGTTCATTTCACCAAGGGAGGATTCTTTCCGGCGGTGAACAATGGAGACGCGGCGATCCTGTTCTGCTTCGTGTTTCTTTATCTCGCAGCCTCCGGTCCCGGGCCGTGGTCGTTGAACCAGAAATAGCGATCGAAGCGTGCTAGGCTGCCGTCATGCACGGCAGCACACGCCTCACGCCTGAGATTCTCCTGCGCGCTTACGCGCAGGGCGTGTTCCCGATGGCGGAGCGACGCGACTCCACCGAACTTTACTGGGTCTCGCCGGAGCGTCGCGGCATCATTCCGCTCGACGGCTTTCACGTCTCGCGGCGGTTGGCGCGCACGGTTCGTGGCGATCATTTTATCGTCACCAGCGATACCTGCTTTGTCGATGTCATGCGCGCCTGCGCCGAGGCAGGACCTGACCGCGAACAAAGCTGGATCAACGCGGAGATTGTGCGCCTCTATACGGCCTTACATGCGAGCGGACAGGCCCATTCCATCGAATGCTGGCGGGGCGGCCAACTGGCCGGCGGCCTGTACGGCGTTTCACTGGGCGCCGCGTTTTTCGGCGAGAGCATGTTCAGCCGGGAGCGCGATGCAAGCAAGGTCGCCCTCGTCCACCTCGTCGCCACGCTGATCGAAGGCGGTTATGAGCTGCTCGATACGCAGTTCATCACGACACACCTCGCGCAGTTCGGCACCATAGAAATTCCGCGTACGGACTATCTCGAGCTGCTGGACCGCGCGATTGCGCGCGAGGCTTATTGGTCGGCGCCTTCCGGGAGCGCGGTCGCGCTCTCATTGTCCGTGGAATCGGGAGACTTGACCTTGACCGGCGCGCGCGACGCGACCGCTGGCGCCACACCGGGTGCATTGGTTTTGCAGAAGATCGCCCAGATATCGTAGAGCGGATGCTGCATGCCGTTCAGACCGGGACTGGAGGCATACATCCAGCCGGAAAAGACTTCGCGCTTCGGCTTGTCAGGCCTGGTGTCGTCGATCTGCACGAAGGCCGCCGTCTCCGGGGTTTCGCTCGCCGGTGTCGAATAGCAATAGCGGGCGGTGATCGTGAGCGTCGCGAATTTCACCGGTTCGTCCAGCGGCGCAACGATGTCGAACGCGCGGCCCGTGATCTTGTCCAGCCCGCGCATCATCAGCGTGGGCTTGCTCGTCGCCGCATTCGCCGCTGTTGCCGCAGCGAAGGAGACAGCGATGAGAAAGACTTTTCTCATGGATGGCTCTCGGCGGGCGCAGCACTTTCGGACGGAGCGGGCAGAGCAGACGGTGCCGGTGTGGCAGACGATCCCGTGCCGCCACCCACGAAGCGCCCGATCAGGCTCATCAGATCGACCGAGCCTTGCGTGTTCTGGATAACGCCGCCGGGTGGAACCATCGAATCGCTGCCGCCCGGCGACACCGAAAGATACGAACTTCCCAGCAGCCCCGACGACGTCACCATGATCGAGGAGTCGTCCGGAATCTTCACGTCGGATCTGATGCTGAGATGGGCCGTCGCCTGATAGGTCTTCGGATCGAGCGTCAGAGCCGAGATGTTTCCGATCTTGATGCCCGACAGCCGCACATCAGTGCCGACATTGAGACCATCGACGCGCTGAAACTTCGCGGTGATCTCATAGCCCGACAGATTGGCGGAGTTGGTGCTGGAATAGGCGAAGTAGAGAAACACCACCGCAACCGCGACGACGATCGCGCCGATCAATGTTTCGACTGTGTGGTTCTGCATGGCCTGCCGCTACTCCGGTTTCCAGGCCTGATAATCGCCGGTGGCCGCGGCTCTGACGCCGGAGCGCGCAAGGCTTCCCTCGGGGCGATAGGCGCCGTCGGTGCCAGTCATATTGGGCTTGTGCTCCGCTTCCCAACTGCGTGTCTTCAGAGCATCCACCGTCGGCGGCTCCTTGAAAGTGTGATGGATCCAGCCATGCCAGTCCGGCGGAACGCGCGAGGCTTCGACGGTGCCCGCATAGAGAACCCAGCGGCGCTTTCCGTCTTTGGTCTGGTAGTAGCGGTTGCCGAATTTGTCGGTGCCGACCTTCTCGCCGGACAGCCACGTCGTCACCAGCGTCCCGTAGGTCGCGGTCTTCCACCAGGAAAAAAGCATCGAGAAGAAAGGCATCAAACGCACCATCCGGATTCGGGCGGGACTATAGGGAGCAAATCCGCCGTTCGCCACGGAATGCCGCGTCGCAGACCGGTTGTACAGTGAGTATTCGTTTTTATTTTTGGCCAATTTTTGCGCGCATGTCTTCTCCGTCGATCTGTTGAAGCCGATTTCTGTCTTCACCCAACATCTTGATCTTTGTTTTCACGATTCCGCACATCCCCCCGCCCCTCCCCGGCCTCATCCACCAAAAACAAAATCGAATTCCGAATTCAATTCACGCAGTCGATCGCCAAGCCCGCTGGCGGCACATGAAAAACAAATCCTGGCGCGCCGCTTTGACCCTCGAACTCACAAAGAACATATAGTGAACATTTATCCCGGATCAAGGCGCTGTCGAGCGAAAAGCACTTAGACATTGCGCGCGGCGAGGGCCGAGCGATCTGCGCGGACGTTCATTTCGATTCGAGAAACGCAGAGGAACCCGGCGCGAAGTAAAGAATCCACAATCGCTCCCCAACAACTTTCTTTCTGTGAGTGTCACAAAGCGGAAAAAAATTTCGGCGCGATTCTGAAAGCCCGCTTGACTCGCGGCTTTTTCGAGCACGGTTAAGGCACAACATCTTGTATGTAAGATTTGGTTAACCACTTTGTTCTTGCGAGGGCAAAGGGGCTGTGACCATACTTTGCGCCTGTCGCCGATCGCGACACCAAATCTGGGCGGACCGATACACCGAGCCGCCGGAGACTTTGCCACTCAGGCGCTGTCCCGGCGAACGGAAAACTGTCCCCTGAAGGGTGCGAACGGCAGCGGGGGAAACGGTCAACTTTTTAGCTCTCGGGGGCATGAATGCGTATTCGGCGTCAGTTCACGGTGGAAGGTCGCGATGCTTATGAAGGCAT
>CAZCJI010000016.1:0-17059 GCA_964498625.1 uncultured Rhizobium sp. | reverse complement strand
CGAAGATCGCGCCGGTGCCGTAGCCCATCAGCACGAAATTCGCGATCATCACCGGCAGCTTCCAGTCCGGATCGAACGGATGCGCCGCGGTGATGCCGGTATCGAAGCCCAGCTTCTCGGCTTTCTCGATCTCGGTTTCGGCCGTGCCGGTGCGGCGGCATTCGGCAATGAACTCCGCGACTTCGGGATTCTTTTTTGCCAGCGCTACACTCAGCGGATGATCGGGTGAAATCGCAACAAAGCTCGCGCCGAACAAGGTGTCGGGCCGTGTCGAGAAGACTTCCAGCCTTTCCTTGTTCGACAGATCGAAGTTGAACCGCATGCCCTCGCTGCGGCCGATCCAGTTGCGCTGCATGACGCGCACCTTTTCCGGCCAGCGATCCAACGTATCCAGCCCTGCCAGCAGATCGTCGGCGAAGTCCGTGATTTTGAAGAACCATTGCGCCAGCTTGCGGCGCTCGACGACCGCGCCGGAACGCCAGCCCTTACCGTCGATCACCTGCTCGTTGGCGAGCACGGTCATATCGACCGGGTCCCAGTTCACATCGGCTTCGCGGCGATAGACAAAGCCTGCCTTGTAGAACTCCAAAAACAGCTTCTGCTGATGCTTGTAATAGTCGGGATCGCAGGTCGCGAATTCTCGGGACCAGTCAATCGCAAGCCCCATCAGCATGAGCTGCGATTTCATGGTTGCGATGTTGTCGTACGTCCATTGCCGCGGATCGATATTGCGTTCGCGCGCGGCATTTTCCGCCGGCAGACCGAACGCATCCCAGCCCATGGGATGCAGCACGTTGAAGCCCTGCGCGCGCCGGAAACGCGCGACGACATCGCCCATCGTGTAATTGCGCGTGTGGCCGATATGGATGCGCCCCGATGGATAGGGGAACATCTCCAGCACATAGGCCTTGGGCTTTTCGGAATCGTTCGATGTCGCGAATGTGGCTTGCGTGGCCCATTCGCTCTGCCAGCGCTTCTCAGATTCCCGGGCGTTGTAACGCGCCATCAAAGCCTTCCTCTTTCCGGAACGCGTTCGCCCCGGTTGGTTAGGCTTAGCGTTCCCTTGATCTACTTTCCAGCGTTAGCGGACGCGAGTCGAAGCTCGCGGGCACGCGTCAGGATCGAGTCTTCAAGCTTGCTCGCCGTCTCGGGGTTGACCGCGGTGTCCACCCATCCCTCGTTGCTGCGAGCCTGACGGAAGACGGCGATCTTGATGCCATCCGCGCGCAGGCGCTGGTCGAGAATATAGATCGTCACCTTGATGCGCTCATTCGGCGTGTTTGGCGGCGAATACCACTCGGTGATGATGACGCCGCCGAACGGATCGGCCGAGGCCAATGGCATGAAAGAAAGCGTGTCCAGCGTTGCGTGCCACAGATAGGAATTGACGCCGACCGTGCGGCTCGTCCCGCCTGAAATCGTTGTCACGCCGGTACCGGGATCCTCCTTGTCGGAGCCGCAGCCCACCAGAACCAGGGCGCAAAGCATGACGGTAATAATGCGTATCGACACTGACCCAGCTTCCTTTTCGGCACGGCAAGACGCCCGCGCGTTGGCGCCGCTCGCATCCCCCGGTTACGGCATGGCAGGGCTTATACTGTCACAATCGGCGCTGCGCAACGCCGCGTGCCGGTCCCCGCCTTCGCGAGCTTGTTGTTTTGCTGTAATGGTTTACCCGGCAAGACGGCGGGGTCAGTCGTGAAAGCGTATCTGTGTGCGGGCGCAGCCTTTGTGGCCCTGGCGGGGCCGGCTTCGGCCTTCGATTTCAGCGACTGGAACGTGTCGCCCTACGAGACCACGATCGGAGACAATGTGGAGCTCAAGCTTCGCGGCTCCGCGAATGGCTCGGCCTATTGGGCCGATCAGCCGAGTGCGCCGAACCTGGATCAGTCGGGCGTCACCGGTGCCGCGACCTTCGCCGCCAATCTCGAGCGCGACTATGACAGCGGGTTGCAGATCTCGCTGAAGAGCGTGTTCGAGGTCTATCACGACCGCCTGTCGATCGATAATTACGGTGGCGATTTCACGCAGAAGGTCTATGGCGTCGTCCAGACCGGCTTTGGCCGCGTCGAGCTCGGCAACACCGATGGCGCGGTGTTCACGCTCGCCGATACCGGGCCGGTGGTCGAAGGCGACATCTCCATCGACAACACCAATGCGAGTTTCTTCCGCGATCCTTCGACGGGGCAGGCGTTCATCAACGTATTCGCGCTCAACAGCGTGACCGAGGCCTCGCTGAACTACGCGAAGATTTCCTACTACTCTCCGCGACTGTTCGGCGTGCAGATCGGTGCGTCTTTCACGCCATCGGAAGGCAAGGATGTTCTTCCCTTTCTCGACAACGGGCAGGACCTGCCCAATCGCCAGAAAGGCATCTGGGAAGCGGCGGTGAGTTACACCAACTCTTTCGGACCCGTGTCTTTGAATTTCTTCGGCGGATGGTCGGTCGGGCATGACGATAACAAGACGCCCGGCCACGCTGGCCTGACGGACTGGAGTCTCGGTGGCGAGGCCGACTACTCGATCAATGACGACTGGAAAGTCGCGTTCGGTGGCGCATACCGGCAAAGCAACGCCTATACGTTCAGCGACTACGATGTGCAGGCATCGGGGAACACGACGAGTTCGCATCTAAGCGCCACGCTAAGCAACGGACCGTGGATCATTGGCGGCGAACTCGGTAGCGGTACCGCGGACGGACGGCTCGGCGATCCCACCGTCGGCGTGCGCGGCGCGTCGGCGACCGTGGGGTATGTGCTCAATTCCAATATGCAGCTGAACGTGGGCTGGGAGCGCTTTCATTACACGCGCGACATCGGCACGTTCTACAACGGCGCGCCGCGCATCAATATGGATGCTGCGTTCCTGCACCTGCAATTCCAGGTCTGATCAGACCGCAAGTGCACCGATGGCCGCGATTCCGTTGAAGGCATCGCGTGCAAGGAGTCTCGCGTTGCGCACATCGATTCCGCCCAGCGCATAAACCGGCTTGCCCGATGCGCGCGCGATGATATTGGCGCGCAGGGCTGTGAGGGTTGTACCGCCGGGATGACTTTTCGTCGCGAAGACGGGAGACAGAAAAATCGCATCGACCGGCAGCATGCCTGCAAGCATCACCGCCCGCGCGCTGTGGGCCGATGTCGTCAGCATCATTGCCGGAAAGCGTGCGCGCCAATATGTGGCTTCCTTCGCGCATATCTCTGGCAGATGAATCCCGTCCGCACCAAGTTTCGCCGCCATGAGCGGATCGGCGGCGACGAGGATGGCAAGACCGTTTTTCCGCGCGAGCTTTAGCAGGTCGCGGCTCAGCTTTTCGTGTTGGTCATTGTCTCGGTCGCGCACAACAACCATGCTGCCCCGGGGCAAAGCGCGTACTGCTGCCAGCGGATCGGGCAGGCGTTCGTCATCTGTCATCAGGACGAGTGAAGGAAAAACTTTTCGGCCGAGCCGGGCGGCCGCCCTTGCCAATTGCGCGCGCGCAAGTCTATCGCTCACCCGTGACCGCTTCGGAAAACCTCGCGACCATTGTTGCGCGCATCGGTGCCGCACGGAAGGCCGCGCTTGCGCCTGCGGCTTCCACCACGCTGATCGCCGTGAGCAAGACGCACGGCGCAGACCAGATCAGGCCGCTTCTGGAAGCCGGCCATCGGGTGTTCGGCGAGAACCGTGTGCAGGAAGCGCTCGCCAAATGGCCTGCACTCAAAGCGGAATTTCCGGGCATCGAACTGCATCTCATCGGGCCGCTGCAGACGAACAAGACGAAGGAAGCCGTCGGCCTGTTCGATGCGATCCACACGCTTGATCGCGTCAAGCTCGCGGATTCTTTGAAATCCGAAATCGAGCGCAGCGGCCGCTCGCCCACACTTTTTGTCCAGGTGAACACAGGCGAGGAACCGCAGAAGACTGGCGTCTTGCCGAAGGACGCGCCCCTGCTGATTGCCTATGCGCGCGAAGCAGGTTTGCCGCTGAAGGGCCTGATGTGCATTCCGCCGGCCGATGTCGAGCCGTCGCCGCATTTCGCGCTGCTGTCGAAGATGGCCAAAGCGCATGATCTTCCGCTGCTCAGCATGGGAATGAGTGCGGATTTCGAGACCGCGATCCGGTTTGGCGCGACGCATGTGCGCGTCGGAAGCGCGCTGTTCGGTGCCAGAACTCAGAACGGCGATACTGCCGCTTGAACCGGAATGCCATTGGCACGGCGATAGGCATAGAGGGCGCGCTGCGCCATGTCGTTGTCGATGCCCGATTTCGTGAGCGATTGCGCGAGAGATGTTTCGTCCAGAGAAGCCGTTTGTGCAGGTGCCGTCGCTGTCGGTGTTTTGTTTGCTTGTGTCGCCGGTTTGTCGCTGCTCGCAACCGCTATCGGCTTGGCGTCTTGGTGATGGCCCGTGACGAAAGCAAGCAGGGTATCGCCGACATTGTGCCCGGTCAGCTTTTCAAACGCCGTATCGGCGACGGATGACGCCAGGCCCCAGAGGCCGCCATAGAGCGTGTCGCCGGCGATCTTTTCCGGCGTCTTGATCTGGTCGTGCGTGATCGCGCGATAGAGGGTCCCGACAATCGGAAAGTGTTGCAGCGGATTGACGACATCAAGCACATCGTCGAACGAAACATGCCAGTCGGAACCGGAATCCGCGGACGTGGCCGCACCGGGCTTGCTCGCATCCGCCGCGGCTTTGGTCGCAGATCCGCCTGCTCCGCCCGTGTCCCTGGGCAGCAGATCATACGGCTTGAGAGTCGGGCCGAGCCATTCCATGCCGCGTACAGCGCAAAGCGTGTGCCAGCGGAAATGCACAGCATCTTTGGCATTTTTCGTTTGCGGCACGGCAGTTTTTGCCGGTCAGAACAGGTGCCCTGCCTTTTGCGCCTTGGTCTTCAGATAGGCCTGGTTGTGCTCGTTCTCGGGGAAAACGTGGCGTACACGCGCGACGACCTTCACGCCCTCTGCTTTCAGGGCCGCAACCTTGTCCGGATTGTTGGTCAAGAGACGCACGGATTTATAGCCCAGCAATTTCAGCATCCGCGCCGCAATTCCGTAGAGCCGTTCGTCGGCTTCGAAGCCGAGGCGCTCGTTTGCCTCGATGGTATCGAAGCCCTGATCTTGCAAGCGATAGGCGCGCAGCTTGTTGATCAGGCCGATGCCGCGGCCTTCCTGCGCGAGATAGAGCAGTACGCCGCCGCCGGCTTTGGAGATCGCGTCGATCGCGCCGCGCAACTGATTGCCGCAATCGCATTTGAGTGAGCCGAGCAAGTCTCCGGTGAAACATTCGGAGTGCAATCGTGTGAGAACTGGCTTGTCCGTCTGCGGCGCGTTGATAACGATGGCATAGTGTTCTGGTGACGCATCGCCGGCTCGGAACGCGATCATCTCCGTCTTCTCTGCGCCTTCCAATGGCACGCGGGCGCGCGTGACAATCGCGAGCGACTTCACCAGTTCGGCGTCATAGTTATCGATATCATCCGCGGAAATTTCGACCGCCGCTTTTGCCCGCGTCGTGCGCACGATGCCGGCGGGCAGAAGTCCCGCGAGCTTTGCAAGCTTCACGGCAGCGGAATAGCTCGCGGGCAACGTCTCGCGAACCGCCTGGAACGGGCCTTTCATCGGATGGCGAAGATCGGCCGTTGGATCGGCGATGGCGCGCATGGCATCCACCGTCTCGCCGATGACGGGAATTGCGACCACGTCTTTCGTATAGAGCCGGATTTTCAGCGTCCTTGCGCGTGCATGGGTAAGCAGCAGCAACGCGCCCTTGCGCCCCAATTTCGTCAAAGCTGCTTCCGTCGCGGTTTCGACGGCCAGCATCTGAAATCGCGTCTCGCCTTTGATGGTTACCGGTTTGCCGCGGCGCAAAGCCTCGACGGCGCGCGCGACGTTGTCCACCGCACTGGCCGATTGCGATTTTGTAAGTGGTCTGGATTTCAAGTTTGCGTGCATGTGCTTCCCACATACACCCGCCCGAGGGTAGGATTGTAGCCCTTCAAGTCCGGATCGTTTCTCGCCATGCCTACGCCCAAGCGCGTTCTTCTGGTTGACGACGACACCATGCTGCGCGGCTCGCTGGCGGAGCAATTGGTTGCGGACGGTTCCTATACAGTTGTGGAAGCGGGATCGTGCGAGGAAGGGCGCCTGCGCGCCCAGGACGGGCTCTACGAATTCATGATCCTCGATATCGGCCTCCCGGATGGCGACGGCCGCGCTTTATGCCGCGAATTTCGCGATATGGAGATCAGCTGCCCGATCATTCTGCTGACTGCCGCGGAAAGCGATGCCGACACGATCGAGGGATTGGATGCCGGTGCCAACGACTATGTGACCAAGCCTTTCCGCTTCGCCGTGCTGATGGCGCGCGTGCACGCGCATCTGCGCAGCCACGGTCACAGCGAGGACGCACAATACCGCATCGGGCCCTATACGTTCCGCCCGAGTGCCAAGCTTCTGATCGATGCAGCGGCCAAGAAAATCCGGTTGACGGAAAAAGAGACTAACATCCTCAAATTCCTGCATCGCTCCGGCGATACGGTCCCGCGTGAGACCCTGCTGCACGAGGTCTGGGGCTATAATCCCGCCGTGACCACGCACACGCTTGAGACCCACATCTATCGTTTGCGCCAGAAGATCGAAACTGACCCTGGCCATGCACGGCTGCTGATCACGGAAAGCGGCGGCTATCGCCTGATGCCCTGATAGATCGATCGAAGCCATGCATTTTTCACATGGCTGTCATGTGCCCCTGCTACTCTGTACACCACTAGTGTGAACAGCATATTTGCTGCCTGTGGATGACAGACGTGCCCTTAAGGAGGGCTTTGGACATGGCCGGTAACTGGAAATCGATGCTCGCTGGGGCGGCTGTCGCAGCGACGCTCATTTTGCCCGCCGTGGCGGACGACGCCGGCTGGACCTCCGCCCCCTGGCGCGGGTTCGATGCAAAATCGGTCAAGATCGACGGCGTTGTCGGCAAGCTGCGCGTCGACGTGAAACCTCAGGCGCAGGTCTCCGTTCAGGTTTCCGGCGCGAAACACCGCGTGGACGACATCAGCGTGCGCATGCAGGGCGACCAGCTCGTCGTCGAAGGCGAAAACGACGAAGGCGTCTGGGACTGGAAGAACTGGTTCAACTTCAACGACGTTCATAACAGCACCAAGGATCTCGATATCCATGTCGTGGTGCCGAAAGGCACCGACATCGATGTGCGCGATATGATTGGCGATGCCACAATCGGCGACACGATGAGCGATGTGCATTTCGAGGCGGTCGAATCGAACGCCTGGATCGGCCGCACCAAGGAAGCGCATCTGAGCATGGCGGGTGCGGGCAAGATAACGATCGCCGATATCGCGGGCGATCTGCATCTCGACATCGCCGGTTCCGGCAAGATCAAAGCCGGCTCTGCATCCGAAGTTCACGCCGATGTCGCTGGCTCTGGCTCGGCCGAGATGGGCGCGATCAATGGCGGGCTTCATCTCGATATCGCCGGTTCCGGCGATTTCAATGCGACGAAAGTCAACGGTCCCGTTCATGTCGGCATCGTCGGCGCAGGCTCGGTGAACATTCCACAGGGCGTCGCCAACCCGCTTCACGTCGACATCATGGGCGCCGGCAATTTCATCTTTGGCGGTCAGGCCATCGATCCGCATGTCAGTGCGCTGGGGTCCGGCCGCGTAAAGATTCGCTCCTACAGCGGCAAGATGCATTCCGACGGCATGGTCGATGTGCAGGTGGGAAGTGACAATTTCCCGTCAGCGCCGTCCGCACCGCCTGCGCCGCCCGCTCCGCCAGCGCCTCCGGCTCCCAAACACCCGTAAAGTCTGACTGTCATTTCGGAGGCGTACCGCCCCTCATGCCGAAAGGCGTGAGGGGATTTTCCTATTCGTGGCGGAGCGCCTCGATCGGATCGAGCTTGGCTGCACGGCGCGCAGGGAAGAAACCAAACCCGACACCAACGATAGCTGCGAAGGCCACGGCAATGATCACGACACCCGGCTGAAACACGAACGGTATCTTGATCAGGCTTGCCGCCAGCGCCGATCCACCCAATCCAATCAGTACGCCCAGGACACCGCCCAGTGCACTCATGACGATGGCCTCGATCAGGAATTGCAGCAGCACATCGCGCTCGCGCGCGCCGATGGCAAGACGAATGCCGATCTCGCGCGTGCGCTCTGTCACCGAGACCAGCATGATGTTCATGATCCCGATACCGCCGACTAAAAGGCTGACCGCCGCGACCGCCGACAGAAACGCCGTGAGAATGAGAGTCACGCCGGTCACGATCTGCGTGACCTCTTTCAGATCCTCGACATCGAAATCATCGACCTGACCCGGCAGGATGTGGCGGCGCACGCGCATCAGCCGAGAGATCTGATCCTTGGCGCTCGGGATATTCGCTTCATCCGCGACCGAGATGCGGATGACATTGACCTCCGTGTTTCCAGCGAGACGCCGCTGCACGGCCTTCAGCGGCATCAGAATGATGTCGTCCATGTCCTGGCCAAAGATCGACTCGCCCTTCGGGCTCATGAAGCCGATGATCTCGCAGGTGGCCTTGTTGATGCGCAGGCGCGTGCCCAGCGGAATCTGATCGCCGTACATCTCCTTGCGAACAGTCTGGCCGACCAGACAGACCGATTTGCCGGCGAGAATCTCTGCCGGCGAGAACTCGCGGCCCTGCGCCAAGTCCCAGCTGCGCGTGCGCAGATAGGCATTGGTCGTGCCGTTGATCTGGGTCGAGTGGTTGTGGTTGCCGTTGACGGCGACGCCTTGTACCGCGAGTTCGGGCACGACGGCGGCAAGCCCCGGAATATCGCGCTGGACCGCATCGACGGTCGCCATGTCGAACGGCACCACGGCGGTGGGCGGCCCGCGCTGTTGACCCGGCACCAGCAGAAGCATGTTGTTGCCGAGCGAACCGATATCGGCGGTGACGCGCTGCGTGGCGCCGGCGCCCAGCGTCACCATCAAGATCACGGCCGCCACGCCAATGACGATGCCGAGTGTCGTCAAGCCTGCGCGCAGCAGATTGTTCCTGATCTCACGCAGCGCGAGCAGAAGAGCGTTCATGACCATGAACGTTCTCCTGTATCGGATTCGATCAGCCCGTCGCGGAATCGCACCTGACGGCTTGCGTAGGCGGCGACGTCCTCTTCATGTGTGACAAGCACGATCGTGAGGCCGCGCGCGCGATTGAGCGATTGCAGAAGCTGCATGATCTCGTGGCTCTTCGCCGTGTCGAGATTGCCGGTCGGCTCGTCCGCGAACATCACCGATGGCGATGCGACAAGCGCACGCGCTATCGCCACACGTTGCTGTTGTCCGCCGGACAGCTCAGCCGCGGTGTGGTCCCAGCGATCGGCGAGTCCAACTTGCGCCAAAGTTTCCATTCCGAGTCTGCGGCGCTCGGCGCGGGGAACGCCACGATAGATCAGCGGAAGCTCGAGGTTCTCGAGTGCGGTGGTGCGTTTCAAGAGATTGAATCCCTGAAACACGAAGCCCAGATAGTGGCGGCGCAGAAGCGCCCGCTCGCCGCGCGACATCGCGCCTACATCGGCGCCGCGAAAATAATAGTGGCCGCCGGTCGGCGTATCGAGGCAGCCGAGGATATTCATGCAAGTCGATTTGCCGGATCCGGATGGTCCCATCACCGCAACGAATTCGCCATCGCGAACGGCGAGATCGATCCCGGCGAGTGCCGCGACTTGCGCCTCACCAGATCCATAGATCTTGGCGACTTTGCGCAGTTCGATGACAGGTTGGCTGGACACGCGATGCGCCCTATTGCCCGGGCTTCTTGTCGGCCAATTCCGTCACGACGTTCTGACCGGGCTTGAGGTCGCCTTCTGTCATCTGGGTCATGCGGCCATCGGTGGCGCCGAGTTTCACATCGTGCGGCTTGAGCGTTTTTCCGTTTTCCGTCCACACGCGGCCGGCATTGATGCCGTTCATCGTCTCCGGCGGCGCAGGCGCTGTGGCCTTCACATCGTCGGGCGGCACATAGCGCAGTGCCGCATTGGGGATCAGTGTGGCGTTGCGGACATTGGCGGCCTCAATCTCCGCGGTCGCGGTCATGCCGGGTTTGAGAAGGCCGGAATCGTTCTGCACCAGAAGCACGCCCTGATAGGTGACGACGCCCTGAACGGTCTTCGGCGCGCTGTGGATGGAGATCAGCTTCGCCGGGAACTTGCGGCTTGGATAGGCATCGACCGTGAACGACGCCTTCGCGCCCGCATGAATCGCGCCGACATCGGCTTCGTCGATATCGACATCCAGCTCCATCTGGCTGAGATCGCTCGCGAGCGTGAACAAGACGGGTGTTGTCATCGCGGCGACGACCGTCTGTCCGGCCGAAACCTTGCGGTCGAGCACAACGCCATCGATCGGCGAATAGATCGTGGCTTTCAGCAGCATCGTTTTGTCCTGATCGACCTGGGCGCTCGCCATCTCAACACCAGCCTTCGCGCGCTCGAGATCGCCCTGGCTGACGTTCAACTGCTCCTTGGAAAGTGCGTTGCCCTTTTCAAGAATGATGTAGCGCTCGTGAGTCTGCTTCATTTGTGTAAGCGTGGCCTGCGCCTGCGATTGGGTCGCCTGCGCCTGCTGAAGCTGGGCGACGAGCTGGTCGGTGTTGATGCGGGCGAGGATCTGGCCTTTTTTCACATGGTCGTTGAAATCGGCTTCAAGCTTGTCGATCTTGCCGGAGACTTCCGAACCGACATCGACCTGGTCGCGCGGCGCCAGCGTACCCGTGGCGCTCACGGTCACGGCCAGATCGCCGTGCGTGACGGACTTTGTCACATAACTGTGCGCTGAACCGCCGCGTGACATCATCACGGCGACAACCAGAATGATTACGACAGCGCCGCCACCGATCCACCACCACCGGCGGCGCCTTCCTTTGCGGCCAATACCAACCCTGGACGCGAGATCTTGATCAGGCGTAGGCGCACTTTGCGTGTAGGTCACGGCGAGATTTCCAGCGCTGTCGAGGAGCCCAGCATCAAAAATGACAGCAATGGAAATGTGGGATTGCCCGCACAACCGTCAAGGGACGGATTGAAAGAAATTGGCGCGGCTCTTGTTTAACGCCCGTTAACCCTTCGCACCTAGAACCGGCGAAGGAGACTGTGCCTTGGCCGGTAAACCCCTCAATTCAAGGACACGCGCGAAGCTGGCCCAGGCGGCTGGCCCGCACGAATCCGTGCCGCCACCCCCGCCAAGGAAAAGACGACGCGGCGCCTGGCTCGCCGCGATTTCGGTTTTTCTGGCTTGGGCTGTGATCTTCGGTGCCGTGTTCTTCTCGCGGTTCTTGTCGAGCCTCCCGGACGTCAACACGCTGCTGGCCAAGCGCCCTTCGCAGGACATCACCCTGCTCGACGATCAGGGACGGTTGATCGCGCGCCGCGGATTGACGCAAGGCGCGATGGTCGATGTGAGCAGTCTGCCGAAATATGTCCCCGACGCTTTCATCGCGGTCGAGGACCGACGCTTCCGCGACCATCTGGGCCTCGACCCTATCGGTCTTGTGCGCGCCGCGTTCCAGAATGTGTCTGCCGGGCATGTCGTTCAGGGCGGCTCGACGCTGACGCAGCAGCTCGCGAAAAATCTCTTCCTCGATCCCAATCGCACCTTCGAGCGCAAGGTCCAGGAAGCCATGCTCGCGCTCTATTTGGAGTCGCGCTATTCCAAGGATCAGATTCTCACGCTCTATCTGAACCGCGTTTATTTCGGTGCCGGAGCCAATGGGATCGAAGCCGCGGCAGAACGGTTCTTCAACGTACACGCCAGCGAACTGACACTTCCGGAAGCCGCGATGTTGGCCGGCAGTGTGAAGGCGCCCGCGAAGTACAATCCGCTCAACGATCTGCAGGCCTCCATCGACCGCTCTCACATCGTGCTGCGGGCCATGAAAGAGGCCGGTCTGGTCGATGCAAAGACCGAGGCCGATGCCGAAGCAACGCGCCCGCACGTCGTCCGCGGCACCGGTCACGCCGGCGGCGGGTACTTCACCGATTGGGTCGTGTCGCAGATCACCGGCTATATCGGCGATACGGAAGAGCCGGTGATTGTCGAAACCAGTTTCGATCTGGACGCACAGGCGCAGGCCGAACGCGCGATCGAGGCGGGACTGTCGGAGCAGGGCGAAAAGCTCGGCGCGAGCCAGGCCGCGCTGGTCGCGATGACACCGGACGGCGCCGTGCGCGCAATGGTCGGCGGGCGTTCCTACAGCCAAAGTCCCTATAACCGTGCAACCGAAGCGCTGCGGCAGCCGGGCTCGGCCTTCAAACCGTTCGTCTATCTCACCGCCCTCGAACACGGCCACACGCCGGCGGATGTGATGAACGATGAGCCGGTGAACATTCATGGCTGGAAGCCGGACGACTACGAAGGCAAATACGAAGGGCCGATTACGCTGACGCGCGCCTTTGCAAAATCCTCAAATTCGGTGGCGGCGCAGCTCACCGCGCAACTCGGCCCTGCGGCCGTCGCGCGTACGGCGCATCGTCTGGGCATCAATTCGCATCTGGATGCCAATGCTTCGCTCGCGCTTGGCACATCTGTCGTCACGCCGCTGGAATTGACGTCCGCCTATGTGCCGTTCGCCAATGGCGGAACCGGCGTGGTGCCATTCGGCATCCTGCGTATCCGAACGCGCTCTGGAAAGGTGCTGTGGCAGCGCAAGGGTTCGGGCCTAGGCGCTGTGATGACACCCGCGAACGCCGCCGCGATGACGGGTCTGATGATGGAAACGGTGGCGACAGGCACCGGCAAGGCCGCGCGGCTCGACGAACGTCCAAGCGCTGGCAAGACGGGCACCACGCAGGATTTCCACGATGCCTGGTTCGTGGGCTACAGCGCCGATCTGGTGAGCGGTGTGTGGATCGGCAACGACAACAACGCGCCGATGAAACACGCGACCGGCGGCGGATTGCCCGCGCACATCTTCAAGAACTTCATGGAGGCGGCCGAACAGAACGTGCCGGTCAAGCCGCTCGTTGCAACGACGGCGACCGATACCGCATCTCCCGCGACCGCGCCCGATGCCGGAGGCGATCAATCGGACTTCGGCAAATTTCTCGATTCCCTGCTCGGGAAAGACGGGACCTAGGCCGAGCTTTTCTTTTTGGCCTTCTTTTTCCTGGCTTTCTTGGCTGGCGTTTTTGCAGGCGCGGATTTCACGCGGGAAGAAGATTTGTGCACGCCTGAGGCTTGCGCGGGCGATTCACTTCCCATCTGCTTCTGCGCGATCATGTGCTCGGCCACGAGTTGCGCGGTGAAGCGTCCGATCGTGTCCTGATCGGTGATGATCGACTGCGTGTTGTTCTGCGCCCTGTAGCCCGGACCGCCGATGCCGCCGGGACTGACCGCCGTTCCCTGACCTGAAGCTGACCAGTTCGTCGAACCTTCGCCTGCCACCTTTCCGTCGGCAACGAAGCCTTTGGTGTGCGTGATCTGGTGCGTCAAGGATTCACCGATGGCGAAATGGGTGTTGAACGCTTCCAGATCCTTCGCGCGATCGAGGTCCAGAATGCCTTTCTCATGCACGCCCTTGGCCTGACTCTTGTCCAGTGTCACCATCATCGTGATCGTGTCGTCATGCGCGATGTGCATGAGGATGTCGTTCAGTTCGTCATCGTCATACCCGAACATGTTCAGATAGAGCGAAACGCTGACGCGCGAGAGAATGTATTTCAGGATGTTGTGGACGTCGTCGCGCCCGACATAGAAGAGATGGAAATCCTTGCTCGCGCTCGTGGCGTAGGTTTTCTCTTGCGTGTATTGCTGCAAATCCAAGAGATCGAATTTCTGCAGACTTTCGGAATCGATATTGATCGCGTTGCTTGGGCTGAGGATCTTCGGTTTTGGTGCGGCCGCTTTTGCCATGTCAGGCTCCCTTCGATATCCATCGCGTGAGTACGGCAGTCGCGTGAAGGTTGTATGTCGGCCGGCGGCCTGTCAATCCTGGCCCTGCGCGTTCGCGCCCCTAACCGGCTTTTCATGACACGCCGCGTGGCCGCTCTTTACTCTGCACTTTCGTGCCGTGGTAAGAGAATGCCTTGGCAGGGGCATGTATGCAGCGGTTTTTGAAAGAAGCGCGGGCGAGAGGCCTCGACAGAATCGCAACGGCCTATGCCGTCGCCGGTTGGCTGTTGGTGCAGGGTGCATCGATTGTCATTCCCGCGTTCGACGCGCCGTCGTGGACGCTGAAGGCGTTCATTCTCGTGACGGTTGCCGGCTTTCCGGTCGTGCTGGTGATCGGCTGGTTCGCCGCACCGCGAGCGCAGATTGCTCAGACCGAAGAGGCCTCCAATCGCGAGCTGGTGCTGCTCGCGCTCCTGGGCGCCGTATTGCTGCTTTCGGTGAGCGAGTTTGCCTATGTCATTGGCCGGCCATCGCCAGCCGCAAAGCCGGTTGCAAAAGCCGCGGCGCAACAAGCTTCGATCGCGATCTTGCCTTTCGTCAATATGAGCGGCGACCCGGCACGCGAAGTCTTTTCAGACGGGATTTCAGAGGAGCTTCTGAACGATCTCTCCAACGTCGCGTCGCTGCGCGTTGCCGCGCGCACCTCATCCTTTGCTTTCAAGGGAAAGAACGAGGACGTCAAACACATCGCGGACGTTCTCAACGTGCGCAGCATTCTGGAGGGCAGCATTCGGGAGGACGGTCAGCACATCCGCATTTCTGCACAGCTCATCAACGCAGCAGATGGATTTCAGCTTTGGTCGGGCAGCTTCGACCGAGAGATGACCGGCATCCTCACCCTTGAGGACGATATCGCGCGCGCGATCACGGCGGCGCTGACCGATAAGCTGCTGGGCAAACCCAACGCCGCTCTTCCCGGCAAGCCTGCCTCCATCGATCCGAAAGCCTATCGCCAATATCTTGAAGGCCTGCATGAATTGGGCCCTCGCACACCCGAAGGCGTGGCCAAAGCGGTCGCGCTATTCGAGCAGGTCACAGCGCTGGCGCCGGATTTCGCGGACGGATTCGCAGGCCTGGGACGTGCCCTCCTCAATCACGCCGACAATCATCCCGAACAGGCGGAACTGAAACCGGCGGCCGAAGCGGCGCTCGCCCGCGCGCTGGCGCTCGATCCCGACAATATCAATGCGCTCGCCGCGCATCTCGACCTGGCGCTGCACAAGCTCGACTGGGAAACCGCGCGCGTCGATGCCGCCCGTATGCGCGCTATCAGTCCGAACAGCAACACGGTCCTGCACGAGATGTTTCGCTACTATCAAATTCTCGGATTTCCGGAACGCGCGTTGGAGGCCGCGCGCGGCGCGGCCGCGCTCGATCCTCTGTCGGTGGTCGATCGCCTCAACGTGGCCGCGGCGGCGACGCATATCGCGCATTACGGGGAGGCAGCGTCAGCGGCGCAATCCGCGCTCGCGTTGCATGCGCATCATGCCTATGTGGAGGCGCTGCTGTGTACGGCCTATGCGCATACCGGCCGGCTCGATGACGCCCGTGCCATAGCGGCGGAGTTCAGCAAGGCGAATGACCGCGACGACGCCGAAGGCTGCGCCTTCGATATCGCCGTAGGCGATATGCGCATGGCGGATGCGCGCAAGATCGTAGACGGCATGGCATCGCGATTTTCCAGCCTGGACATGCCCGCGGCCGATATCGGCGACGACTATGCCGTGGCCGGCGGAAGCGAAAGTGCATTCCCCTGGCTTCAGCGCGCGTATGACGCGAAGGAGTATCAGCTTTTCACAATCGGCTTTGACCGCGCCATCCCGCCCGAATTTTTCGGCAAGCCCGGCTGGAAGGCGCTGTCACAGCGCCCGTTGTTCAAGGATTGGCAGGCTGCTCACGACAAGCTCGCGAGCGAACTCGCCAGCGCGGAATAATATCGGCGGCTATTGAGTCGAAACGATCACCGCATCGGCAATCTCGGTCGGTCCTTCTTTGTGGAAAAGAACCTGGACAACGTCGCCGGGTTTTAGATCGGTGAAGGCGACTGCCGCTCCGTTCTTGCGGAGGCTTGTCTTGTTCGTCACGTGATAGGTCCAGTCGCCGCTGCTCCAATGGCACGCGAACGCCATCCCAGTTGTGTCGATCGTCACGACTCGCCCGATCTGCTGCTCGGTAAATGTCGGTTGGGCGGAGCTCAGCGCGACGGGGCCATTATGTCCTTTGCCGGTGCCGTCATTGGCGATGGCAACGGTCAGGGCCGGTCCCAGCACAATCGCGCCCGTGGCAACGCCGATAATCCATGCCTGCATGGAAATCCCCTCTTGAAGCCGTGCCAGAGTAGGCCGTCGCCCGAGCCAGCACCAGAACTGCTCCGGGTCTATCCTTTCATGGCGTAACGATGAAGCGATGCCCCGTGGTCGCGCAGCCAGTTCTGGGCTTTTCGTGGATCTCCGACAAGATCGCGCACCAGCTTCCAGAAGGACGGACCGTGATTCATCTCGCGCAAATGCGCGACCTCATGTGCCACCACATAGTCCAGGACGAAGGGTGGGGTGAGGATGAGGCGCCAGGAATAGGACAAAGAGCCTTGCGCTGAGCATGAACCCCAGCGGCTGGCGGTATCGCGCACCGTAATGCGCTTGTGGCGGACGCCCAGGTGCTTTGCGAATTCCAATGTGCGCGTCTCGAATTCGGTGCGCGCTTCCTTCTTCAGGAAGTCGGTCAGACGCCGCGCATGATGCGCCTTTGTGCCGGTTACATAGATCGCGCCATGCTCCGTCCAAACCGCGCCATGCCCGGACACACCCTCCAGCACAGCGTGATCCCGGCCTCTGAGCGGAAGGGTCGCGCCGATGCCGAGTTCGACACGCGAAGGCACGCGCGCGCGCTGCATCGCGATCCAGTTGCTCTGGCCCTGCGCAAAGACGAGCGCCTTGTCGAGCGCGCGTTGTGACGGCGCGGTTACGGTCACTTCACCTGTAGTCGGATGGACTTTAACGATAAGCCGCCGTGCCCGCGGATTAAGCCTGACGCTCACCTCGACGGCATTGCCATCGATACGGAGCAAAGCCGGCCGCGCGGTTTTACGGGTTGCCTTCATACTACGCATGGGCTTCCCTTTGGTCCCTAACCACTTCAGAA
>CAZCJI010000015.1:0-17126 GCA_964498625.1 uncultured Rhizobium sp. | reverse complement strand
CATATCGGCTCGATCGCGGGCACCCGTCCATCAATCGTTGCCCCGCCCTATGGCGCGATGAAAGCAGCGCTGATGCACTACACGACAAGCCAGGCGGCGCTCCTCGCCAAACGTGGCATCCGTGTGAACGCCGTAGCACCAGGCTCCATCACCGCGCCGGGGCATTTCTGGGAAGTGCGCAAGGCCCGCAACGATCCTGCCTACCTGAAGAACATCGCGACGATTCCCGCAGGGCGCCTTGGCGAAGCCGATGAGGTCGCGGACGTCGTTCTGTTTTTCGCCTCACCCGCATCGCGCTGGGTCATCGGCCAGACGTTGATCGTTGATGGCGGGCAGACGTTGTTCGGCGGTTAGTGTGCCAGTATGGCGTAAGCGCCATTGACATACAGCAGCGGCGCGATCACGTCTGAGACGCGAATAGAGCGAACTTTTCCGACTATTACGTCATGCGTGCCGTAGGACATGCGGCCGTCCTGGATGCAGGCGATGTTGGCCTGTGCATCGCAAACATAGGGCACGCTGTCTTCGTCCATCGCGAACGCGCCGCCCTCAAAGCGGGCCTCGCCCTTGATCGGGCCACTGCAGAGCTTCGCGAGTTCCTCGTGCCGTTCTCCCAGAAGGTTGATGCAGAACGCAGCGCCCTTGCTTAGAATAGCATGCGCGGAAGCCGTCCGATTGATGCAGAACAGCATTGACGGCGGGTCCATGCTTACCGGGCACACTGCCGTAGCAGCCATGGCATGCCGTTCTCCCTCGTGGGCGACCGTGATCACGACCACCGATTGCGCGAGGCCCCGCATGGCGCGTTTCAACTGCTGCTCAAGAATCTCCGACATATTCCGATGTTCGTTCGATAGAATTCCGGTGCAAGTGATATTTGCGGATGCTGTGATGAGGCGTTAGCCCATGAGCATCCGTCATCCTGTTAATAGAAAAAATGCCTCGCGGCATGGAAATTCAGCGCTTACGCGCTGGCGAAGCGGCCGAACGTGATAGGCTGCTGGCGGGATGGAAAGCACGGTGCAGAGATATCCGAAAATTGAACTGCTGATCGACGGCGCATGGCGCGGGAGCGCCCACACTAGCCCGATCCTCAATCCGTCCGATGAGCGATCGGTCGGTGAATTGCCGCATGCGAGCTTGACCGACCTTGATGAGGCGCTGGCTGCGGCAGAGCGTGGCTTTGCGGCTTGGCGGCGCGTGCCGCCGATCGAGCGCGAGAAGATCATGCTTGAAACAGCGCGCCTGTTGCGAGAACGCGTAGAAGAGATTGCGTATTCGATCGCGCTCGATCAAGGCAAGCCGTTGGCGCAGGGCCGTGCCGAAGTCATCGTCGCAGCCGAGCGTATCGAATGGGACGCAGCCGAAGGACGCCGCCTCTACGGCCGGATCGTTCCGGCCGAACCCGGCATGCGCCACATCGTGCTGCGCGAACCGCTTGGCGTTGTCGCCGCGTTCACGCCCTGGAATTATCCGATCGCGTCTCCGACCCGCAAAGTTGCGGGCGCACTGGCCGCGGGATGTTCGATCGTTCTCAAGGGAGCGGAAGAAACACCGTCTGGCGCGATGCATCTGGTGCGGGCGTTTCACGACGCCGGTGTACCAAATGGTGTGGTCAATCTCGTGTTCGGCAACCCGGCGGAGATTTCCGCTCACCTGATTCCAAAGCCGGGCGTGCGCCTGATCACATTCACCGGTTCCGTTCCCGTCGGAAAGCATCTCGCGTCGCTTGCCGGCCAGTATATGAAGCCCGCGATCATGGAGTTGGGCGGAAGTTCGCCGGTGATCGTGTGGGACGATATCGATCCAGTAAAAGTCGCAGCGGAATCCGTAGCAGGTAAGATGCGTAATTCCGGCCAGGTTTGTGTTTCACCGACACGTTTCTTTGTGCAAGAGAAAATCTTCGACGCCTTTGCAGGTGCCTTTGCAGAAGGGGCCAAGAAGCTGACCCTCGGTGACGCGCTCGATCCGAAAACACAAATGGGACCGCTCGCAAATGCGCGCAGGCTAGATGCTATCTCATCGCTGGTGGAAGACGGCGTAAAACGCGGGGCGAAACTTCTGTCGGGTGGCGAACGCTTCGGCAATCACGGCTACTTCTATCCCATGACCGTCCTGGCCGATGTATCGGACGATGCGCGGCTGATGCATGAAGAACCATTCGGTCCAGTGGCTATCGTAAATCGCGTAAAAACGCTCGACGAAGCCATCGCAAAGGCAAACGACACGCCCTTTGCGCTTTCGGCCTATGCCTTCACCAATTCTGCGCGCAACGTATCGGCGCTGACGGAAGGAGTGGAATGCGGTAGTCTTTCGATCAACCACTACCGCGCCTCATTTGCGGAAGCACCGTTCGGCGGCGCGAAAGATAGCGGTTATGGCCGCGAGGGCGGCGTCGAAGGGCTGGAGTGCTACACGTACACCCGCCACATCTCTCACAAAATCTGACAAGATTATGCTCGCGCTTCGCAAAACCAAGCCGTTTCCGGGTATCGAGCTGCTGGATATTCCCGAACCGCCCCCGCCCGGCCGCGGCGAAGTCCTGATTGAGATCGCGGCGACGGGACTGTGCGGCACAGATCTGCACATCGATGAATGGGCGCCAATGTATCAGTCCTTCATGGGCAAGGCGCTTCCCGTCACCATCGGGCATGAGACCGCAGGACACATCGTGAAGGTTGGTGCGGAGATCGCCACGCTTAAGGAAGGCGACGCTGTTGCCGTAAATCCGGCAGTCGCGTGCGGGACGTGCGCGTCCTGCATGGCCGGAATTACCGACGATTGCCGCAACCGACAGGCGATCGGATTGATCCGCGACGGTGGATGTGCGCGCTATATGCTGGCGCCGGCCGACTATTGCTATCGCCTGCCTTCGAGCATGCCTGCGGAACTCGGAGCACTTGTCGAACCGCTCACGACATCGGCGCACGCGCTCGCAACAGCAGATATGACAGCTGGAAAGCGCGTGATCGTGTTCGGTCCTGGCCCGATCGGTCAGGGCGCTGCAATCCTCGCGCGCCAGATGGGCGCCGCGGATGTCGTCATCGTCGGCATGCATGATGAATCGAGGCTCGCAACACTGGGTCAGATCGGATTTACTCATCTGATCGATCTCGCGGAAGCAGGAGCTTCGCAGAGACTGACCGAGATCGCCGCTGACGGCTTTGACATCGCCATCGAGGCGGCGGGTGCGCCGGCGGTCGTCGATCAGGCGCTGTCTGTTCTGAAGCCGTGGGGCATCCTTGCGGTTGCGGGAATGCCGGAAGGAGACGCAAGCTTCAATATATTGCGCGTGGTGCGAAACCGGCTTCAGATTCGCGGCGTCTCGCGGACGCCGAAATCCGCATGGACGATTGTGCTCGACGCCATGGGAAAAGAGCCCGAAGCATTCGCGCCGATCATCTCGCATCGCATCGCGTTGCAGGATGCAACGCACGCGCTCGAGCTGTGTCATTCGCGGCAGGCATCGAAAGTGCTTGTGATTCCGGGCTAGCCCTGCACGGACAGATCGCGCTCAAGCGTCCGCGCGGTGTTCGCGTACAACGCCGCACCCAGCCACCAGAACCCGCTCATCGCGATCAGGGCCCAGCGTAGCGAAGCTGCACCGAAACTGGGCTTTAGTGCATCGCTCATCACACCGACAAGAAATGGCCCGAGGCTAAGGCCCACAAGGTTGACGACGAACAAATAAAAAGCTGCTCCCAAAGCGCGCATCTGCGGTGGAAACAACCCCTGCACCAGCGCGAAGTTCGGACCCGAATATACAATTCCTAGAAATGCGGGAAAGAGGAACAGGAGAAGTGCCACCGCATAGCTGCCTGCCAGCAGCGACGCACAGAACGTGATTGCAGCAAGTGGGAGTGCGGCGGTGCTGATCCAGACATGCCAACGCGTGTCGCGCCGGCCCAGGCGATCCGCAGCGATGCCGCCGACGACTGTGCCCAGACAGCCGCCGATTCCGATCACGACGGACAGTGTGGGGCCGACAGTTGCCGTGGTGCCACCGAAGGTTCGGATGAGATAAGCCGGAAACCAGGCTAGAAATGCATAGGATACAAGCGCACCGATCGGGGCAGCCATCATCAATCGCTTAAGCGCAGGGGTCGACGTGACATGACGAATTGCTGCCATGAGGGATACAGCAGGCGCTAGGGATGGCGATGGCGGATGCGTTCTCGCAGGCTCATCCATGACGAATCGCACGAAAAGCGCGAGCGGAATACCCAAAGCGCTAAAGATTAGGAAGGCGGCACGCCATCCCAAAGCTGCCGCGATCAAACCGCCACCCGCGAACGCCGTCATGACTCCGAGATTCGCGCCGATAGACAAAATACCCATCGCCGTTGCGCGATCCTCATGACCATAGAGATCGGAGATCATCGCGTGTGAAGTCGGAAGGCTTCCAGATTCGCCGACGCCGACCGCAGCGCGACCGATAAGCAATTGGCCGAAGTTTGCGGCCAGACCGCAGAAACCCGTCGCCACGCTCCAGAGCGCGATGGCGATGGCGATCAGATTGCGGCGGTTGGATCGATCGGCCAGAAGCGCGAACGCAATGCCGAGTGTTGCGTAGAACAGACCGAACACCAGTCCCGACAATAGACCCAGATGAGAGTCCGTGAGATGAAATTCGTGCCGGATGGGCTCCAGTAGAATTCCCAGAAGTTGGCGGTCGATCTGATTGGTCGCGTAAACGAGCGTCAGCGTAACGAGCACGCCCGTGCGTGACAGGCCTGGGCTACGATTCATTTCGCTCTGATCTTCACCGTGCCGTCGCCGAATTTCGCGTCACGATTCTGGTACGCGACTTTGACACCATACTTCACTGCATCGGCCTTGAAATTCGTGCGCAACGATTGCTTCGAGAGATGTGCGCGCGCATCCATCTCCGTGGCTATCTTCTGAAGGTTGCGGGCGCCCGCCATCTCCATCGCGATGTTCACGATGCGCTTTTGTGCCGAGAGCATGTCGGGATCGTTCTGCGCAATGTGTTTAGCAAGCTTCTCGACTTCACTGTCGAGTTCGTCCGGCGGAACGCTGTCAAGCACGAGCCCTATCCGCGCTGCGTCTCGGCCGCTGATGCTGTCGCCTGTCAGCAGCAGGCGCTTCGCCCATTGCGGCCCCACGTGATAGAACCACATGTTCAGAGGCGGCGAGCCGAGCCCACGCGTACCGGGGTGCCCGATCTTCGCGTCATCGGCGGCGATGATGATATCGCAAAGCAGAGCCAGTTCCGATCCGCCAGCCAAAGCACGGCCATGCACCTTCGCAATCACTGGCTTGTGGATGTCCTGGATAACAAGCATCTGATGCATCTTGCGCGTCATCGTCCACGCATCGTCGTCGAAACTGCCGATTCGCGTGCGATAGATGCCTTCCGGATCTGTCTGGTTCTTCGGATCGCTGCCATAAGCGAGATCGTAGCCCGAACAAAAATCCTTTCCGGCGCCGCAGAGCACAATGACATGGACGTCGTTCAAATCGTCAGCCTCGAGCATTGCATCGTGCAACTCCTTGATGAGCTCAGGCGACAGTGCATTGCGCTTTTCCGGGCGGTTGAGCGTTATCCAAGCGATGCGGTCGCGAACTTCGAATATGAGATTCTCCGTGGATTTCAGCCATTTCGCCATGTGAACCCTCCCTCAGTTCTTTGTTTTATGCCGCACTATCAACGCGTCGACAGCCACGATACGGCTGCCCGCGCAGATCAGCGGATTGACGTCGATCTCTGCGATTTCATCCGCGAGATCGGTTGCGAGTTGTGATATACGCACGACGATGTCGGCCAATCCGTCGATGTCTACGGCCGCACTTCCCCGATAACCTTCCAACAGGCGATAACCCTTGAGCCGCTTGAGCATCGCAAGTGCCAAGGGCTTTCCAACAGGCGCAAGCTCCGCAGTGCTGTCGCGCAAAATCTCCACCAAAACGCCCCCCATGCCCACGACAACCATGGGGCCGAACGTCGGATCGCATTGTGTGCCGACCACGATTTCAATCCCCGGCGGAATCATCGGCTGTACCAGGACTCCGCGGATTTCCGGGTTCGGCGAAATCTTGGCGGCTGCCTGCATCACCGCGTCATAGGCCGTGCGGACATCGCCATCATTCTGCAGATTGAGCCGAACGACGCCGGCCTCGGTCTTGTGAGCGATATCGGGAGACTCGACTTTGAGCACCACCGGAAGCCCGACTTCGACTGCCGCGCGGACCGCGTCATCCACGTTATGCACGACGACATCGCGCGCAACCGGCACGCCATAGGCGGCGAGAATGTCCTTGCCTTCGCGCTCAGTGACTTTCTCCGCGGCCTTCGCGAGCACCTTGCGCCCATCGTCCGCCTGCGTGGCGGTCGAAGGGCTTTGGGCGATATAGCTGTCGTCACTGCGCCGCATTTCGTGCCATTGCCAACCGGCGAGCGCCTGAAAGCATCTCTCCGTCGTGTGGAACAATGCGGTGTGTGGGTCGGCTTCGCAGAGGTCCGAGCCCGGGCCTTGCAGCCATTCCGACAGCCAGGAGATACAAACAGGCTTGCCCGCGTTCTCCGCGAGCTTTGAAAACATGGGAACTTGTGCGGCCGTGTTCTGCGTGATCGACGGCGCCATCACTACAAGCGCCGCGTAGGCCGGATCGTTCAGCATGCCTTCGGCGCAGACGCGATAGGATTGTGGATTAGCCGCAACCTGCGCGGTGACATCGCACGGATTGTTCGGCGATCCGAATTCCGGAATGTTGGTTTCCAGAATTGCGCGCGTTTCTGTGGCAGGTGGCGGCATCGCGACACCGAACTTTTCCGCTTTGTCGAGCGTGATGACGCAGCCACCGCCGGAGGCAGCCATCGCCGCGATACCCGCTGCTTTCGGTCGTCCGGCTTTGGCGAGAAAGCTCGCCGTCTCGTACACATCTTCCATGCTGCTCACGGAGATTATGCCAGCGCGCCGATAGGCCGCCTCATAGGCCGCATTCGATCCGGCGAGCGTACCCGTGTGCGACATCGCTGCTTTCGCACCCGCTTCGCCGGTCGCGATCTTGTACATCACGACGGGTTTGTCTGCCGCGAGTGATTTCTCACCTGCTTCGAGCAAACGTTGACCGTCTTTAAGGCCCTCTGCGACGCAAGTGATAACGCGGCACTCCGGCACCTCCGCGAGATAGGAAATGTAGTCGCAGACATCAACGTCGCAGGAATTTCCCGCAGAGAAGAAATGACTGAAGCTTCCACCGCGCTCCGCCGCCTGCGTGAGCGCATGGCCGAGACCGCCCGATTGCGAAACGAGCCCCACAGGACCCGGACGCCACGGCAGCGTCGCATAGGTCGCGACGAACAGCAGACCCGTGTGGCGCAGATTGTTAACGATGCCGATGCAATTCGGCCCGACTATGCGCATATTGGCGGCGCGTCCGATATCGGCGAGCCGTTGCTGCTCGTGGATACGATCTTCGCGGCCAGTTTCAGAAAAACCGGACGCATAGATTATGCACGCGCCAACACCGGCAGCGGCGCATTGCTCGACAGCTGCTTCCACGCCTTCGCGCGGTAGCGCGAGGATCGCGCAGTCAATTCTTTCGGGAAGCTCCGCAATGGAGGAAAAGCAGGGCACACCGTGCAGCTCGCCGCCGCGCGGATTGACGCCGTAGACCTTGCCTTGTGTGCGATGAGAAAGGTTGCGAACGGTGCGCGCACCGAACGAAGCCGAGTTGCTCGATAGCCCCACGATAGCGACGCTCTGGGGCTCAATGAGACGCGAGAGATCGGCGCGGCTGTAGATCGGGCGATGATGTTTGCGCCAGGACATACGGAGATCAGCGGCTTCCAGTTGGAATCTGGTTGAAAGGAATGTCCTTGTCGGCGCGCACATCGCCTGGGAGTCCCAGCACACGCTCGGCAATGATGTTGCGCATGATCTCGTCGGTGCCGCCGGCGATGCGCTTGCCGGGCACATATAGAAGTGCGTTTTGAAACCAGGCGTTCATCGGCGCGGTTTCATCCATCACGCCGCCGGTCATGCCAAGCATGTCCATGCCGTAGGATGCGATCTCCTGAAGCTTGGGGGCGCTGATAAGTTTTCCGATGGAGGATTCCGGTCCCGGATTCTGTCCACGCGACAAAGCGGTCAGTGTGCGGAAGCGGATGTATTTCAGGCCTTGGCGCTTGATGTACCAGTCCGCCAGACGCTCGCGCACGCTGTCACTGGATAGCGAAGGCTTTCCATCCATGTCATGGCTCCGGGCGAAGGCAAAGATATCTTCGAAGTCCGGGCCCTCCGACTCACCGATGGTGTATCGTTCATTGGCCAGCGTCGTGACCGCGACCTTCCAGCCCTCGCCGACTTTGCCGAGCCGCTGGCTGTCGGGTACGCGCACGTTGTCGAGATAGACCTCGGTGAAATTCGAGGCACCGGAGATCTGTTTGATCCGGCGCACCTCGATACCCGGGGTCTTCATGTCCAGATAGAAAAACGTCAGGCCCGCATGTTTAGCGACTGTTGCGTCGCTGCGGGCAACGAGAATGGCGTGGCCCGCGAAATGCGCGTTGGAATTCCAGATCTTGCGCCCGTTGATAATCCAATCATCGCCGTCACGTTCGGCGCGTGTGCGCAATCCGGCGAGGTCGGATCCAGCCGTGGGCTCCGAAAACAGTTGGCACCAGATTTCGTCACCGCGCAGCGCCGGCGGTGCATAACGCTCCACGATCTCGGGTCGTGCATAGGTCATCATCGTCGGAATAACGAGACCGACACCTTGATTGAACACGCCGCGCGGAACGACGTAATTCTCCTCTTCCTGATTATATATGATCTGCTGCAGTGGCGTTCCGCCCCGACCGCCATAGCGCACGGGCCATGTGATGCCGGCAAAACGCGCGTCCGCCTTCTTGGCTTGCCACGCTTGCGCTTTCTTTACGGCCGCGTCGTCCAGTTCGAGACTTTGATAAGCTCGCGTCGCGCGCGTTTTCCGCTCGGCGTTCGCTTCCAGAAAGGCGTGCGCTTCGGCGCGGAATGCGGCTTCGTCGGGCGTGTCGTCGAAATCCATCGTCTATTCCGCCGCAACGAGTTCGGTTTGTTCGAGTTCGTCTATCAGGCGGTTGCGCCAATAGGGCGCACTACCGAGAAGAAGCGACAACATTTTGGCGCGGCGATAATAGAGATGGCAGTCCATCTCCCAGGTGAAGCCCATTCCACCATGGATCTGGATGTTCTCCTTCGCACACAGGTGATACGCGTCGGTGGCGGCAACGCGTGCCGCAGCAGCGGCGGCCGCAAGCTCCAGCGCATCGTGTGAGATCGCCCAGGCACCGTAATAGGCATGGGCGCGGGCGAGTTCGAGCGCGACATACATATCGGCGAGCCGATGCTTTATCGCCTGAAACGTCGCGATGGGCCGCCCGAAAGCATAGCGGTTCAGCGCATAGTCCTTCGCCATGTTAAGGCACGCATCCGCACCGCCGACCTGTTCGAAGGCGATGAAGATCGCAGCACGATCCAGCACGCGTTGAACAAGCAGCCAGCCTTTCCCGTTGGCGAGCAAAGGCGATGCCGAGACATTTTGAAATGTGAGGTTCGCGTAGTTGCGCGTTGGATCGACAGTACTTACCGTCTCGCGCGCGACGCCGCTCTCTGTCAGCGACACCGCATACAAGCCGATCTCGCCGCTCTGATCCATGGCGACGACGACGGCAAAATCTGCGATGCAGGCATCGGGTACGGCGAGCTTCTTTCCTGACAACTTTCCGGCGCGATACTCCGCTTTCACGGATTGCGGTGAGGGATTGCCCTGTCCTTCTGCCAACGCGAATGTCCAAATGGACTTTCCGGACGCAATCGCGGGAAGCACCTCCCGCTTCTGCGTATCATCCGCTGCGATTAGGATCGCCTCTGACGCGAGATAGATGCTGGATGAGAACGGAACTGGCGCCAGCGAGGCGCCGAGTTCTCCGGCGATCAGACAGAGCGCTTCATATCCGATGCCCGCGCCGCCGAATTCCTCCGGGATCGCAACACCCGCCCAACCGAGTTCTCCGATCGCGGTCCACAGCGCACAATCGAACGTCACGTCTCCGTCGAGTGCGCGGCGAACAGCCTTCGAGGAGCAGCGGTCGGCAAGAAACCGTCGCGCCTCGTCGCGCATCATTTTGACCTCGTCTGAGAAGTCGAAATTCACCTTTCACTCCCTCAGCCTGCGGTCCGATTGTACGGTAGACTGTGGTGCCGCGTGACAGTTTCCGCCAATATGCCGATTTGCGTTCAGGCAGCAAATCATCTATAAAATACAATGGGTTGCCGCCAAGAAGCCAAATCGATACTGGTTAGACCCGCCAATCCCCACAAACCATTTTTCTTAATGCCGAAATGAACAAGCCTCATATTCGTAAAAGCCGCCGTGTGCCGCCGCTAAATCCGTTACGCGCGTTCGAAGCCGCGGCGCGGCATATGAGTTTCACCAACGCTGCCGACGAACTCTGTGTGACGCAGGGCGCGATCAGCCGTTCGATCAAGGCGCTTGAAAACTACATGGGCACGCCGCTGTTCGAACGTACCGGCCACGGACTTGCCCTCACGGACAACAGCAAGGCATTTGCGCACGCGTTGACGGAAATCTTCACGCGACTGGCGGACGAGACCGACAAATTTGTCGGCATTCAGACGCAGAAGGTTCTGACCGTTCGCGCTTACACAAGTTTCCTGATGAACTTCCTGATTCCGCTGCTTCCGAATTTTCACCTGCATCATCCGGATGTTAAGGTGCGCCTCATCTCCGCGACCGACAAAGCCGATCTGGAGGACGAGACTTTTGATGTCCGTATTCGTTATGGCCGCGGTCACTGGAAGGATTTCGACAGCGTCCTTCTGTTCCACGATGAAGTCTCGCCGGTTTGTAGCCCTAGCATCCTGCCTCCGAGCGATCGACCCTACCCAGTCGAAGTCCTCAAGGATCTCACGCTTCTTCACCCCGAGCTTCGCCATACCGACTGGGCCGATTGGCTGGCGCTCGCTGGCGCGCACGAACTATCTCCCCACGACAATCTCTATTTCGACGAACTCAGCGTGACCTATCAGGCCGCGATCGCCGGGCTCGGGGTGGCGATGGGGCAGCGGGTTTACCTGCGCAACGAGTTGAGCAATGGCCAACTCTTTCATCCCTTCGACCTGACTCTGAAGCGCGATTTTGGGTACTATCTTATCTACCCACGCGAGCGCCGCGAAAATCGCGATATCATCGTGTTTCGTGATTGGCTCGTAACAGCGTCGAAAACGGCGCTCAGCCACGCGCTCTAGCGCCCGGGTAGAGGTTCGCCCGCAAAAAAGCGTCGCGGATTATCCTCCAGCATCGGGAAGATTTGGTCGTCGCTCAAGCCATGCGCACGAAGACGCGGCAAGAAGTCGGTGAAGAGATAGGTGTAAGGCTGCGGCCACAGACCTTTCGCTTTCGCATCCATGACTTGTTGAATCTCTTCCTTCGGCAATTGCCGAACCGGATGATAACGGCCAAGCATTTCGCAATAGGTATCCTGGCTGATCATGATCTGTGACGCGAACCCTGCATGGAACAAGCGCACGAGGTTTTCTGCGCGCACATCGTCGGACTGAAACTGCAATTTGCCAACACGATCGAAGCCCACGTAGGAGCCGGCTTCCGCGACCCTTCTATGATAGGCCGGATCGGGATTTCCGCAGCAATGGCCGATCAAGCAGCGATGCGCGTCCACCTTACCCTGCGCAAACGCTGCCTGCTGTTCCGGACCGCCTATTCCGTCCTGCGTGTGAGTAATGATCGGTACACCGGTCTCGCGCTGTGCGATGCAGGCGGCGGCAAGAAACTTTTCCTCTTGCTTCGTCATTTGCGCGTCGGTCGCGCACTTGATGGCGCCAGCGCGTATCGATGTCGCGCCGCAACCATATTCGATCTCACGAATATAGAGTTCGGCAATCTCTTCCGCCGTTCGCATCTTCCAATAGACCGGAAGACCCCAGGCCTCGAAATAAAACCCGGTCGTGCAGATGATATTGATCTCAGCTCTTTCCGAGATCTCCGCGAACAACTCCACGTCGCGGCCTAGCTCTATAGGACACGGATCGACGAAGGTCTTCACGCCTAACGCCTTCAGATCCCTCAATCGCGATACCGCTCGCGTAACAAAGGCGGACCTGTCGAAGGGATTGAGCGAGTCAAACTCGACACCGGGAAAAGATGCGAACAGATGTTCGTGCATAAGAGTCCGGCCAAGCGCTTCAGGCTTGATCGGACCCAGAACGGTTTGAACGGTTACCGGCATATACCCTTATACCGGCCGCGCTACTCCGCCGCCATTGGCGTGACTTCGTGGTTGCTCTTCAATTCTTTGAGACGCGGCATCACTTCTTTGGCGAACAGAGTGAGGCTGTCCACGGTTTCGGCATGGGAAAGATCACCCGCTTGTGAAAGCACCAGCAGATGATCAAGGCCGCCGACACTGTCGCTGAACTTCTTGATTTGGTTGTAGATCTGGTCCGGCGTTCCAGCGAAGAAGATTCCGCCATCGATCATCTGCTCCATCGTCGGGTTTGGCGGCAGACCGAAATTCAGACGACCCCCTTTCTTACCGGCCTGAAGAGCCTTCACATTGCCTTCGATGGATTCGTACCCAGGTGGATTGGTCCATTCCTTCGGCGTGCGCGGCTGCACATCGAGATAAACCTGCATCTTGGCGACGCGCTCCGCGACCTCGGCCTCGTTATGTCCCGTCACCATCATGCCCAGATAGGCAAGGCGTGTCGGCGGTGCGACGCGGCCGTGTGTTTTGAGATATTGATCGCGATACGCGTCGAACAGCACTTTCGTGCCTTTGCCGTTGAAGAACGTGGCGCAGACGTAGCCGAGTTCTGCAATCTTGCGGCCATTGGCAGCGCTCGAAGCCGTGATCCACATCGGCGGCATCGGCTGTTGATAAGGACGCGGCCACAGATTCACGTTCCGATACTGATAGAACTCGCCTTCCCAGCTGAACGGTTCGCGGCTGGTGAACGCTTTCACAATCAGATCGTGCGCCTCCCAGTAACGGTCCATGATCCGCGCCGGGCTTTGGTTGGACATCGAAAGTTCGAATGGCGAAGCTTTCACCAATCCGACTTCAAGCCGACCCTTGGAGATGACGTCGATCATCGCGAGCTCTTCCGCGACGCGATAGGGATCGGTGCGGTTGGCGATCGGAACGCCGAGCGAGAGCAGTCGTGCCTTCTGTGTTTGACGCGCGAGGATTGACAGCGTCAACGTGCAAGACACCGACATGCAGTTTGCAGACGCATGATGTTCGTTAACGAAAATGTTATACCCGAGCTCATCGCCCAACATCCATTCATCGAGATAGCGGTTATAAAGCTCATTCGCGACGATGGGATCGCAGAGCTCGTTGGGAATAGTGACCTTCGTCGGCCCCTGGATGCGGCTCCAGGCCGGATGCATGGATTGTTCGCAAAATTGCCAGACTTCCATCGAGGCCTCCGTTAGCGCGAAAGGAATTTGAGAGTGGCGGCGGCGTAAGCTGCCGGCTGCTCCATGTAGCCGTAGTGTCCCGCGCGCGGGATGCTCTCGAACTCTGCACCGGGAATCGCCTTGGCATAAGCGCGGCCATATGCCGGCGACACAACACGATCATCTTCGCCCCAAACCACAAGACTCGGCATCCGGATGCGATGCAGCCGCGACGCAAGCTTGGGATTGAAAAGAGCGTGTGCCCAACCAAACAGCAGAAACGATTCGCGATTGCGCGCGAACCTTGTCACTTCCGCTTCCTGCATCGCCGGGAAATCGAGATCGCCAAATTTCTTTACGCCTTCCTGCGGATCGCTGAACAGGGTCGCGGGAAGATCGTCGATGGGCGTGTTCAGGATTTCCTTGATCTCCCGATGCTCGCGGTCGCCGAACTTCGCTCCAACTGGATCCAAAAGAATCAGCTTGGAGAAACGGCCCGTACCCTTGATTGCCAGTTCTGCCGCCAGCCAGCCGCCGAAGGAGGCGCCAACGAGAATTGCATCGCGCAGATCTTCGTGCTCAAGGAAATCGAGATAGAAGTACGCAAGATCGTCGACTGACGTGATCCCTGCAGGAAGATCGGACGACCCAAAGCCCGGGTGCGCTGGCGCAATGACGCGATATTTGCTCGCGAGCGATTCCAAGAAAGCATCTGATGGATCAATGCCGTGGCCGGAATGCAAAAATAGAAGTGGCTGCCCTCTGCCCTTACGCAGAATTTCCAGCGTTGCGCTGCCGACGCTTACGCGATCCGGCAAGGCTGTCATCAGCATGATAGTCCTCCCAACGCCTCTCTCAGCGAGGCTTTGTTTTCAAGCGCCCGCGGAGCGCGCAACAGGCGAAGCGGAAACGCCTTCTTGTTCGTGCGAACGCCGAAAACGAATGAGATCGGCGATGGTGATGATCTTCAGACCGTGCTTGCGGGCAAAGATCAGAAGCTCGGGCAGACGCGCCATTGTGCCGTCGTCGTTGGTCACTTCACAGATCACGCCGGCCGGATAACAGCCCGCGAGCCGCGCGAGATCGACGGCCGCTTCCGTATGCCCCGCGCGCTCGAGAACGCCCGCAGGCCGTGCGCGCAGCGGAAATACATGCCCGGGACGCATGAAATCATCTGGCGCCACGTCAGCATCGACTAGAGCGCGAATGGTCTTGGTTCGATCCGCGGCCGAGACACCGGTTGTGGTGCCGTGACGATAATCGACGGAAACTGTGAACGCGGTCTGATGACGGTCGGAGTTGGATGCCACCATCGGCGGCAGGTCGAGCGCATCGACACGCGCACCCTCAAGCCCCACACATACAATACCGGTCGTGTGACGAACGATGAAAGCGAGCGCTTCGGGAGTCGCGAATTCCGCGGCCATCACCAGATCGCCCTCGTTCTCGCGATTGCGGTCATCCATCACGACCACACACTCGCCGCGCGCAATGGCCGAGAGTGCGTCGGTGATCGAATCCAGATGCAGTTCGACGAGATCGGCTTCCGGCATCGCGCTTTCTCCCAAATGCCTTGGTCTGTTATATGCAATATATTCCATATTACAGAACAAAAGTAAATCCCCGAAAATTGGCCTCAAAGTTCCATTAAACTACTGATTTGTAATGATTTTATATAAATAGCCTATCCAATCACCGAAATTGGATGGTGTTCCGCTGAATGGAATCGCTTCGATTTCCGATATTGCTTGGCGACATAGATAAGCGCAGGAAGAGAAATGGCGCGGGCACAACGCGATTCCGATCGCGATCAAAATAAGGCCACGACGCGCGTGCTCGCGGTGCTGTCGGCATTTGTGTCCAAGCTAGATGGCAACTACGGCGTGACCGAGCTCAGCGAAAAGCTCGGCATGACCAAGAATATGGTCTATCGCGCGGTGACGACGCTAACCGATCAGGGCTTTCTGATCCGCGACGCGAGCGGCACGCGCTATGAGCTGGGCTTGCGCATTCTCGAGCTTCAAAACGCGAGCACGCGCGAGCCGGATCTGCGCGGCCTTTGTGTGCCCACGATGCAGGAGATCTACAAGTTAACCGGCGAGACCGTATCGCTCAGCGTGCGCCGTGGCGACAACGTCGTGTTCATCGACGGCGTTGAAACACACCGACCCGGCACATGGCGCAACCAGATCGGTGACTACCGTCCTCTGCACAGTGTGGCATCGTCGCGCGCCGTTCTCGCCTTTCTCCCGGATGCGGAGATCGACGACTACATCGCGCGCAAGAGCCCGATGAAGATTTCCACCACTGAAGAGGTTTCAGCGGGCGATCTGTGGAATG
This sequence comes from uncultured Rhizobium sp., assembly GCA_964498625.1. Taxonomy (GTDB): domain Bacteria; phylum Pseudomonadota; class Alphaproteobacteria; order Micropepsales; family Micropepsaceae; genus Rhizomicrobium. The sequence continues at coordinate 1,337 of CAZCJI010000015.1, read as the reverse complement.
CCATCCGGCAAATTCGCGTGCAGGGCTTTGCACGATACCAGCGTGCGGCCAGACCGCGCATGGTGTCTGTCGCCTTTCCGTTCTGGAATTCGAACGGGCGTGTCGAAGGCGCTATCGCCGTCGGTGGCCCGCAAGATCGCTTCGACGAGGTGGCGACGCGGTTGTTGCCGCAGCTTCAGCACGTCGTCGCTGAACTGAACGAGCGCACGCGCCTCTACCCTGCGGCGTTCAGTTTCTTCCTCGAGGATTCCTCGCGGGGAGCGCGCTGATGCGGCCGCCCGTCAATTCGTCGGCGCTGCACGTGCTGCAGACGTTGCGCTTGGTCTGCGCCTCGGAAGAACCGCTAAGCCACGCGGAAGTCAGCCGGCGGACGGCGCTTCCATCCACCACCGTCTATCGTGCGCTCAGTACGCTTGAAGATGCGCAATACGTTCAGCGCGCGCAGGGATCTCTCGAATACGAAGCCGGTATCGTCCCACAGCTTCTATTGTGGACGCTTCTGAAGCGCTTTCCGTTGTCCACCTCATCCGAACCCGTTCTTGCGCATCTGGCCGAAATGAGCGGAGGAACAGCCTCCATCTGCATTCGCCTTGGGTGGTACGGCCTGCGCGCACGAGTCGTGTACGGCCAAAACGACGTTTATCATCGGGACAGGCTTGGCGAAGTAGCCCTTCTCCACACCAGCCGCGCGACACGCGGCGTATTCGCTTTCCTGACTGACGATGAGATCGAACAATATCGGCGATTTGCACAGAAGCATCACCCCGATCTGACGCTCGGCATCGACCGGCCCGCGCTGCGTCGCGAAGTCCAGTCGGCGCGTGGCGCGGGCTATTACGTGACCACGGCGGGTGTACCGAACGAAACCTCGGCGTTCGCCATGCCATTAAAAAACGAGTCCGGCGACGTCATCGCCGCGATAGCCCTGAGTGGATCGACGCTGGAAATGCCGCCTGGCGAGGCGCCGCAAATGCCCGAAAGCTGGCTTGCCGTATGGCGCGATTTTCAATCCGCTCTTGTGAAGAACGACACGCAAACTGTATCGCCTTATTCGCATATTCCAACAGACGACATAATCCTGAAGTTGCCCGCCAATCGTGAACGGGGTTCCTAATGCATCGCACGCACATCCCAGATTGGACTTTCGAGCGCGGAAAAGCGCTAAATAATTTTGCGACCTTCGATCTCAGCAAGACGGCGCTGCTCGTGATCGACATGCAGAACCTGTTCGTCCATGAAGATCAGCCGATGGGTAATCCGCATGCGCGCGATATCGTGCCGAACATCAATCGAATTGTGCGATCCGTGCGCGACGGCGGCGGGCACGTAATCTGGAT